>NVRZ01000190.1 GCA_002401055.1 Bacteroidota bacterium | reverse complement strand
GTCGGATTACAGCAACGGCAGATATTTCGCCCGACGCTGAATTTGGTTTTGAAGCACATCCGAATAACACAACGAAAGAGCACCTTAAAACCTTACACGATTTGGGATTTACTCGCTTAAGCCTGGGTATCCAGGATTTTGATCCAAAAGTTCAGGAAATAATCAATCGAAAACAATCTTATCAGCGAGTTGAAGTGGTAACTGAAGCGGCGAGAGAAATAGGATACTCGTCAATTAACTACGATATTATTTATGGCCTTCCATTGCAAACTAAAGAGAGTATTGTAGATACCATCAAAAAAGTAGTTAAGCTAAAGCCAGATAGGATCGCCTTTTATAGCTATGCACATGTTCCCTGGATGAAACCGGGACAAAGAAAGTTCACAGAACAGGATTTGCCTTCTGATGAAGAAAAAATGGCAATCTATCAAACAGGAAGGCGAATGTTGGAGATAGCCGGGTATTACGAAATTGGCATGGATCATTTTGCATTGACAACCGATTCTTTATACAAGGCAGCCGAAAGAGGAACCCTGCACAGAAATTTTATGGGATATACACCTGATAATACCCGTTTGCTGATAGGTTTAGGCGCTTCTTCCATCAGCGATACCTGGACGGCTTTTGCCCAAAACCATAAATCAGTTGAAAATTACATGAAAGCCATTGCGAACAGAGAGCTACCCGTTTGCAAAGGGCATGTACTGAATGAAGAAGACCTGGTATTGCGCAAGCATATCTCAAACCTGATGTGCAATAATGAAACTACCTGGCACAAAGAACTGAAAGGAGATGAAGTACTAAAAGACGGATTAGCGCGATTGAATGAGATGGCATCAGATGATTTGGTACATATAAACTCCAAATCCATATACGTTACTGAAAAGGGAAGGCCTTTTCTCAGAAACGTGTGCATGGCATTTGATACCCGGATGATGAGGGATCAACCTGATAGAGAGGTGTTTAGCAAAATTATCTAAAGCCCATTCAGCCTGGCGGTAATACAAATTGATTTGATCCTATTTATGATTTAATATTTGAAACCCCAAAAGTACTCTTAGAGCCAATAAAGAAAGTACTGAAATTTTAGGAAACCCTGATGGCCAGACTGAGAAATATAGTAATTAGAATAAGCAAGGCGTTCACCTTCGAAATGGCACATGCGTTAGACGGGCATGATGGCAAGTGTGCCAATATTCATGGACATTCATACAGGCTCGAAGTAACGATAATGGGGACACCGCTGGTTCAACAGAAACACCCGAAAAATGGAATGGTGATGGATTATACAGAGCTAAGTGCCATTATCTACAGTACTGTGATATCAGAGATGGAACACGTATTGCTGTTAAATAAGGACTCTCCCTTTATAGCATTGGCTGAAAAGGCAGGTTATAAAAAGGTGGTGGCCGTGCCATACCAGCCCACCTGCGAAATGCTGCTTGCGGATTTTATGCAACGCATTAAAGAAGAACTGCCCAAACATTTGGCCCTTTGCACTCTTCGATTAAGCGAGACACAAACTAGTTTCGCGGAGTGGCATGCATCAGATAATTTGCAATAGGTACTCACGTAAAAGATTGATCATTCCTTAGCCCAGAAACTGATATATATCAGTTTTTATGTATTGAGAACACTGTATGTTCGTTGCCAGATATTTACCCATTAACCCCACAATACTATGAAGACATTAATAGGAGAAAAAGCCCCGGCTTTTAAAGCAACAGCTGTAGTTGCCGGAAGCGAATTTATTGACGATTTTTCATTAGAACAATACAAAGGCACCAAAAACATAGTGCTTTTCTTTTACCCGCTGGATTTCACTTTTGTTTGCCCTACAGAGCTGTTGGATTTTCAGGGTAAATTAATCGAATTCGAGAAACGGGACGCAGTGGTAATCGGTTGCTCTGTTGATTCGCATTTCTGCCATTGGGCATGGTTGAATACATTGCCAAAGGATGGAGGTATCAAAGGCGTTACCTATCCCTTAATTTCTGATCTTGACAAAACTATTGCCAATTCATATGGAGTACTGGCTGGGCAGTACAGTTTAGATAAGGATAATGGTGAATTAATATTCAACGGCAACCCTGTGGCCTACCGTGGCTTGTTTCTTATTGATAAACAAAATGTGGTGCGCCACCAAGTCATCAATGATCTGCCTCTGGGAAGAAGTGTGGGTGAAGCACTGCGTATGGTAGATGCGCTGAATTTTCATGAAGAAAACGGAGAGGTATGCCCTGCTAACTGGAAGAATGGCGAAGAAGGGCTGGTTGCCGATGCAAAGGGAATTGCGGACTACCAGAGCAAACGACATTAAAGATGGATAAGAGTATCATATCAATGAGCAAACTTTTACTAAAGCTGGATAGTATTAGTGGAAACAATAAGGTTATGGTATTTGCATCGCGAATCCATCAGGTGAAGATAGGAAAGGAAGAAATAGAGAACTATTGCATATGGAACAAGAGTGGTTTAACCAGAAATTATCTCAGGAAGACTGAAGAATATGAGCTACTGCTACTATGCTGGGAACCGGGGCAGAGAAGCTCGATCCATGACCATAATGGGCAACGCGGCTGGTGCTATGTAATAGAAGGTACAATAAGAGAGGAACAGTTTGAATTTCCGAAAATACCTGGAAAGATGAAGCTGATTAACAATCCTTTTCTGAAGCAGGGCGAACTTGCGCACATCCGCGATGATATTGGATTGCATCGCCTTAGCAACGTCAGCGATGATGAAAGAGCCATAACCTTACACCTGTATGTGAAGCCCCTTGAAAGAGTAAATGTGTTTAATGAATTTACCGGGACGATGAGAGAAATAACGCTGGAATATGATCCGATAGCTCCCGATAGCTATCGGGACGGATCCATAAGCGAACAAGTCCGCTAACATGTCACAATATCTCCAACTCGGAAACATTCCGCAAAAGCGCCATACTGTTTACTCAAAGCCCGATGGTGGCATGTACCAGGAAGAACTGTTTGGCACCGAAGGGTTTTCCGGCAAGGCATCATTGGTGTATCATCTCCATCCGCCTACCATGGTTAAGGAAACCGGAGATCCCTACTCCGTTCATCCTAAAATCGCAATCGAAGAAGGTCTGAAAGCCATGAGTTTCGTGGGCTTTGATTTGCAGCCCGAACCTGACTACTTGCAAAGCCGGAAGGTGCTTTTGGTGAACAGTGATCTTTCTGTAGGGCTTGCTGCACCCACCACCTCAATGAGTACTTACTTTTTTAAGAATGCCGATGCAGATGAGATGGTTTTCGTGCACAGGGGAAGCGGTACGCTCAACACACCTTATGGAAAGGTTGATTTTGAAGGCGGTGATTACCTTATTATTCCAAGAGGAACTATATATCAATTCAAGTTCGATAATGAGGATAATCGGCTGCTCATTCTTGAATCGTTCAGCCCTATACAAACCCTAAGGCGCTACCGCAATGAGTATGGGCAGTACCTGGAACACAGCCCCTTTTGCGAGCGTGACTTTAAGTTGCCATACGGATTGGAAACTATTGATGAAACAGGCGACTTCCTGATCAACATCAAGAAGAAGAATAAGATATACCCCTACGTCTATGGTACACATCCTTTCGATGTGGTGGGTTGGGATGGCTGCAATTATCCTTATGCTTTCCCGATCCGCCAGTTTGAACCATTGACGGGACGTATTCACATGCCTCCTCCCATTCACCAGACGTTTGAGGGAAATAACTTTGTTATATGCTCATTCGTGCCAAGGCTATATGATTATCATCCCGAAGCCATTCCGGCACCGTATCACCACAGCAACATTGATTCCGATGAGTTGCTTTATTATGTGGAAGGCGACTTTATGAGCCGCAACAATATCCAGGCAGGGCAGATAACCCTGCATCCGGGTGGCATACCACACGGGCCTCATCCCGGAGCTATTGAACGCAGTATTGGACAAAAAGAAACCAAAGAAACCGCCATAATGATAGACCCATTCAACCCCATGATGATTACCGAAGAGGCCCTCAAATTGGAGGTGAAGGACTATTACAAATCCTGGCATTTAGAACCAGAAACCTTATAAATATGGACAAAACAGATCTAACTTCTGTAAAGAATTACGATTACACAGGTGAGAAGATATTTCCTGAAGCACAGGATTTTCTGCCTATTCTCGGAACTGACTATGTGGAACTGTACGTGGGCAACGCCAAGCAAGCAGCCCATTTCTACAAAACGGCTTTCGGGTTTCAATCTCTTGCTTATGCAGGCCTAGAAACTGGGGTCAGAGACAGAACTTCCTATGTATTACAGCAGGGCAAAATTCGTTTGGTACTTACTACACCATTTGAACCGGACAGCGACATGTACAAGCACATCTGCCAACATGGAGATGCTGTAAAAGTGATTGCCCTGTGGGTGGATGATGCTACCAAGGCCTTTGAAGAAACCACAAATAGAGGCGCAAAGCCGTATCTCGAGCCGGTTACCGAAGAAGATGAGCACGGAATTGTAATGCGCTCCGGTATTCACACATATGGAGACACAGTACATCTTTTTGTGGAAAGAAAGGACTACAAGGGTGCTTTTTTTCCGGGCTACGTGAAGTGGCACAGTACATACAACCCAAGTGAAACAGGCTTAAAATTCATTGACCATATGGTAGGCAATCTGAATTGGGGTGAAATGAACAAGTGGGCGAAATTCTATGGAGAAGTGATGGGATTTGCCAATCTTATCACGTTTGATGACAAAGACATTTCCACGCAATACACGGCCCTGATGAGCAAAGTGATGACCAACGGAAACGGACGCATCAAGTTCCCTCTTAACGAACCGGCAAAAGGGAAGAAGAAATCACAGATTGAAGAGTATATTGACTTCAACAAAGGGCCTGGATGTCAACACATAGCAGTAGCAACAGATAACATCATTCACACGGTTTCGGAAATGACGGGCAGGGGTGTTGAGTTCCTGTACGTTCCAGGCACTTACTACGATACAGTGCAGGATCGTGTTGGAGAAATTGTAGAAGATATGAGCCTGCTGCGAGAATTGGGGATTATGGTGGACCGGGACGATGAGGGCTACCTGCTCCAAATATTCACCAAACCTGTTGAAGATCGTCCAACCCTGTTCTTCGAGATCATTCAGAGAAGAGGTGCAAAGTCATTCGGCAAGGGCAATTTTCAGGCGCTCTTCGAATCTATAGAAGCTGAACAAGAAAAAAGAGGAACGTTATAATGTATATTGAGCAACTCTACACCAACTGTCTGGCCGAAGCCGCCTACTATATCGAAAGCAATGGGGAAGCTGGTATAGTTGATCCCTTACGTGAAACACGACCATATCTTGACCTAGCCGATGAAAGAGGCACTAAAATAAAGTATGTTTTCGAAACACACTTCCACGCCGATTTCGTATCTGGCCATATAGATCTAGCCAAAGCCAGCGGCGCACAGATTATCTATGGACCGACCGCAAGGGCAGAATATGAAATAACAGTGGCTGAAGACGAACAGGAGTTTTCACTTGGGAATATCAGGATAAAAGTACTACATACACCTGGTCATACCATGGAATCCTCCTGCTTTTTGGTCATCGATGAAACGGGGAAGGAGCACGCAATATTCACGGGTGATACCCTTTTCATCGGAGATGTCGGGCGGCCCGATCTGGCCGTGAGAAGTGAGGTTAATGTGGAAGAGATGGCTGCCAAGCTATATTATTCACTTCACAACAAAGTGCTCTCGCTGCCAGATGATGTAATAGTTTACCCCGGTCATGGTGCCGGCTCACAATGTGGCAAGAACCTGAGCGAAGAAACGGTAAGTACTGTCGGGCAGCAGCGACAGTTCAATTATACGCTACAGGAAGACACCGAGGAAGGTTTTGTGAAGGCAGTAATAACTGGCTTGGTTGCACCGCCTCAGTACTTCCCGAAAAACGTTCAGATCAACAAATCGGGCTATCGCAACATTCAAGAGGTATTGACTGTAGCAAACCGACCCCTATCAGCTGAAGAGTTCTCGTTTGAAGCGGCTAAAGGAGCTTTGATAATTGATTCTCGGGCAGCACAAGTTTATTGTGCTGGTCACATCCCTGGTTCTATTGGTATAGGATTGGATGGTTTTTTTGCTATATGGGTAGGTACCCTGGTGGAGGATCTCAATACCCCCATCCTGTTGTTGACTGAGCCCAACAAGGAGGAAGATACTACGTTGCGCCTTGCGCGCGTTGGTTATGAGCATGTATTGGGTTACTTAGAAGGTGGCTGGGAGAGTTGGAGACAATCTTGTCTCGAAATAAAGAGAATAACAAGCCAATGTCCGGCTGATTTCCGAAAACAGGATTTCGATGACACAGTAGTACTGGATGTGAGAACGTCCGGTGAATACGATTCTGAACATTGGGAGGGCTCGATAAATCAGCCGTTGGCCGAACTACCTTTTCG
>NVRZ01000189.1 GCA_002401055.1 Bacteroidota bacterium | reverse complement strand
ATAGGTATCTCTTTTAAGTAATCACTCTTTGTATTGTTAAAGTCATGCAATAATTGTTTTTTCTCCTTGTCAGTAATCATAATCAAATCACCAATTCGCCTACTCACATCTTCTAACGCAGATGTAAGCAGTTGCTCAAACTGATTTGCTATCCTGTGGATGTTAGATTTCAGATATCGAGAAGTGTCATAGCGGATGGATAGATCCATGAATTCTCCCGTTCTCTGAAAAGACATAGTGATACTGTGACTAACCCCTTCCAGATACTTTATGTTGTGAATATTTTTCAGCAAAATGCAGATATCAAACAAGGGAAAGCCATAGTCAGCATCAGTTATCTCCAATTCGTTTGGTAACAGTTGGATAGGGAAGTTTTGATAATCAATTGCCTCAATATACGTTTGCCGGATCTTCAAAAGCAACTGCTTAAAAGTTGTACCAGATTCAACCTGATTTCTAATCGGTAGTACTGTATTAACCAATTCGCCTACCTCATCTTGCTTATGTATGGGCACACCGATGATAATATCACTGGAATCCTCGGATGAATATTTGTGTAACAACGCGTTTAAACCGGCAACAAGAATCAAATGCAGGCGATTATTTGAATGGTTGCTTAACCTAAACAGTTCGGTAGACAACAAGGGTGATAATTTGTATTCAATGTCCTCAAATACAGCTTTATTATCTTTTATTCTTTCACCTTCGTATGGTATGGTAGTTTTTGTTAAGGCTCCTGATAATTTACGCTTCCAATATTTCCGTGCTTTAACATTGTTTGTTGCAGCAATGGCAAGATTATGCTGATCTTCATCTGAAGATGTATATTCTGAGCCTATAGATACAGGTGCCTTATTCACTACAATTTCTTAAAACCCAAAATCACCTTCCTCCTCTAAAAGTATATTGGATTTTGGAATCAGTAACTCATCAATTATGTTAATCTCGTGCAATTTGATGTCCGGTTTTGCTATAACCGAAGAAACTATCTCGTTGAAATACTTTGCGAAGTCCTGTATCATCTCTTTTTTAAATAAACTTGTTCTGTAAAAGAAACTACAGCGCAGTCGCTTATCGTGTAATATCTCTATTTGTAGTGATAAATCAAATTTTGCTAATTTCTCACCAACATACTCAAAAGGAGTTAGCTTCAATTTCGTATCTTCCTTATCTATCTCTATTTGATCTAGTTCGGAAGGATGAAGTAGAGTAAATGTAGTATCAAAAATGGGGGTTCGGCTTAAATCTCTGCTCTCCACAACTTGTTCAATCAAATATTCAAGCTGATAATCTTGATTTTCTAATGATTTGAGTGTTCGCGATTTTACATCTTGTAAAAATTCTTCGAAGGATTTAATTTTCTTTGGATAATTTCTCAGTGGTAGCATATTCAAGAACATTCCGATAACCTGCTGAAAGTCTGCATGTCGACGGCCCGTTACCGGGCTCCCAACTATGATATCTTCCTGATCACTCAACTTGGACAGAAGCACAGTATAGGCGGCCAATAGTAGCATGAAAAGGGTTACTCCCTCGTCTTTTGCAAGTTTTTGTAGCTCCTCAGTATCCCTTTTATTTATTTCAATGATAAATGTATCACCTTCTGAACTCAGGAAATCAGGCCTGTCATGGCTTAGTGGCAATTTCAAAATAGGTATCTCCTTTTTCAATTCACTTACCCAGTATTCTTTTTGCTTCTGTAATTCTCCCGAGATAATTAATTTTTGCTGCCACATCACGAAATCCCTGTACTGGTTAGCTAATCGCGGTAATTCACCTCCTTGGTATAACTCTAAGAATTCCCTTACCAGTATTTCCTCACTAACAGGGTCAGCAATTAGATGGTGCATATCCACTAGCAGCAGTGATTTACCCTTAATCTTTACTATACCCACTCTTAGAAGGGGTGCTTTATGGAGGTCAAATGGCCTCACAAAGTCATTTATTAACTTGGAAATTCCATCATCATCAGATTCGTGATATTCAATTTCAAGTTTAGCATCGTCATTAATTTTTTGATGTGGGATATCCTGTACCAACTCAAATGACGTTCTCAGGATTTCATGCCTTTTTATCAAATCTTCAAATACGTTTTCAAAACGTTCTTTATTGAGTTTACCTACTACAATATTCACAAACAGGCCGTTGTTGTCCGTACCTTTATGAATTCGATCTGTTAAATACATACTTTCTTGCCCAGGCGACAATGGATAGTGCGATTTTTCCTCCGCCTTTTCTATGGGAGCAAGGACATTTTCCTCTGTAATGTCCATTTGATTTGACAATCCCTCTATTGTTGGGTCTTTGAAAAAATCAGCTATAGCAATTTTGACACTCAAACTTTTGTGAATTTTTCCAATTATCATGATAGACTTGAGGGAATCTCCGCCCAAATCAAAAAAGTTGTCATGAATACCGATCTTGTCAAAACCAAAAAACTCTTGCCAAATTTGAACCATCGCTTGTTGGGTAGTATTACCCGCAGGCTCATAAGGTTCAAGCAATTCAGGCCGTGAATGAGTAGAAGTAGAGTCGGTGCCTATTGTATGATCCTGATTAGTTACAGATGAAAACCTGATCCACTGATCTAGTCTCTTCTCTAGGTTGCCTTTAGCAAAAACAATTCGGTTTACCCCCGGATTCGCCCCGAACCAGGACAAGAGTTGCCGGAACCTAATCAACATCTCCTCAGGGGTAACGAACAACTCATTTATTCCTAAAGCTGGTAAATCATTCTTCAGCTCCCTACTAGTGTGAATAGTTTCCCAATTAACGCTTAACCAACGGGCGGAGCCCAATCCCTTCCGATACAAAACATAGGCATCCATAAATGCATTCGCTGCCGCGTAAGGGGCATGGCCTAAACCTCCCAGAACAGAAGCCATGGAGGACATTAATAAACAGAAATCGAGTTCTACATTTTTAAAGACCTTCTCTAACACAGCAATGCCATACACCTTAGATTGAAATTGTTCTTCAAAATCAGATACGCCCAGTTCCTTTAGAGCATTAAACGTCTTGCCATCCACAACACCCGCAGCGTGAATTACCCCATTAATTTGACCAAAATGCTCGTTAGCAGCTTTAATTGCTCTTTTCATTTGTTTTTGATTAGTAACGTCAGCCGTTACTACAAGAACCTCACCTCCCAACTTTTCGATTTGCTGCAGTTTCTTAATTTTTACGCTAACACTGTCATCATCATCATGAGTGGTCAGCCATTTCTTCCATTTGCCCTTTTCTGGAAAGTTTACCCTGGTGCTTAAGATTAACTTAGCTTTGGCTTCTTCGGACAAATGTTCAGCCAAAATCATCCCAAGTGCCCCTAGCCCACCGGTTATAAAGTAAACGCCCTCATCTTTTACCAATTGTTCATTTTCAAGACTCTCAGATATTGCAAGCGGTTCAAAAACTTCTACCCATCTGTAATTACCCCTGTAACAAACCACAGTATCAGAAGTTTTCATTGTAAATTCCCTAACAAGCTGATTTGCCAACCATTTTTCTGTTGCGCTTCTGGTCTCTGATATGTCAATATCGATAGTTGAACACCTTATACCCCCATGTTCTTGAGGAATGACTTTTGAAGCAGCCAGTAATGTTGATTTCCCGGGTGAAACATGGTCATTACCTGTTAAGTCCCACACGCCATTTGAAACGATATTCAGACGAAAATCGTGATTCGAATATTTCTGATCTATGGCTTTTACCAGATAGAGTAAGCTAAATAAACCTAAATCCTGAGATCTTTTAAATGATCTGGTTTCCCAAATATCTAGTTCATTATCGTCAATACTCCATAAATGAACAATATTTCCAAGCGTCCCCTTTGACAGCTTAATCTGATCAAATAATTTTATATAATCTTCACCCTTTTGCGGATTTACCTCATACTTATTCTTTCCATTTTTGCGAAACGTCTTACCCTGTTTAACAACAATCACTTTATTGCCTTGCCTTCTCAAGATCTTTGCAATCTGATCACCGAGGCCGTGTTCGTCAGCAAATATCAATAGCAGAGATTTTTCTTCTTCATTGTCTCGGTTTAGATCATGTACCAGATGTTTTCGATTCCAGGACGGGAGATAAAAACAGGTCTCCAAGCCGTTTTTTTCAATTGTGGTGCTTCCTGTCAATACTCTAGCCGCATTTTCAATATTAACAGGCCCGGCATCATCTATCCAAAAGCGCTCGCGATCAAAGGGATAAGTGGGCAACGAAATTCGAAATCGTTCTTCCCCTTCGTAAAATCTATTCCAATTTATCTCAACACCGTTCAACCATAAATGCCCAATACCTGAAATGACCTGCTTTGTCTCGACAGCATCATCTTGAGAGCCTTCAAACAGTTTGATATAATACGGTTCTGAACCTTGATTCGAATACTCGTCTATGCGTTTGGCTAAATCCGGGTTTAGGCCAAAATCCATATAGATGACTTTCTCTTTCTGCTGCAACCTTTTTGTTTCAATTGTACC
The DNA here is from genome assembly GCA_002401055.1 of Bacteroidota bacterium. Lineage (GTDB taxonomy): Bacteria > Bacteroidota > Bacteroidia > NORP154 > NORP154 > NORP154. The sequence continues at coordinate 1,993 of NVRZ01000189.1, read as the reverse complement.
ATCCTTAGTATTTTTTAACTGCTTGATCCAGTAATTCGGAGAGAGGGCATTTTGTTCGGAAATCCAATCCCCTGTCAAATTGGACATAAATGGGATACTCGGATTGTTTAATTTGATTTTCTTGAAGGCCATTTCCATCTCATCTAAAGTTGTCTCAATGGAGGCGCTTAAGTGAACCAGCTTCAGAGCATCGTCAAGAGAGAATATACCCGCCAGGCAGGCAGCAACCAATTCCCCCAACGTATTACCTATTAAAGCATTAGGTTTCACTCCCCAGTACATAAATAGTTTTGCCAGAGAATATTCGATCATAAATTCGAATGGGCGGCTTATTTCCTCCTTGTATAAAGCTTTATCATATTTCTTATCATCAGACGTGTAAATGACATCTCGGAAATTTTTGTTAATTGACCTAAAGCAATTAAAACACTCATCCATGGTCTTCCTAAAAAACGGTTCGTCATTGTATAGTTCCAGGCTTCTATTTACGGGTATAGATTTTTGACCGGAAAACAGAAATATTACCGATGGCTCTTTCCCCTTCAGCTTACAGGCATGAGTATTTCCAGCATCAGGTAAGCCTTCTATAACCCCTTCATTTTCTTTTGACAGGAGCATTTGTCTGTGTTCAAAAGGCTTTCGACCTACATGTATTGTGTAAGCCACATCGGCAAGCTTTGATTCTGGGTTATTTTTAAGGAAGAGCGCCAAATTGCTGGCGGTTCTTTCAAGAGCCGATTTAGTCTTTGCAGAAATGCAAATTAGCTTCCATTCTCTTTGTTTATCACTATCCTCAATTTCCGGTGCCTCTTCCAGCACAACGTGAACATTGGTTCCGCCAACACCGAAAGTACTTACTCCTGCTCTTAACGGAGATTGATCCTTCCATTCAACCAACTGCGTGTTTATATAGAACGGGCTATCAATAATATCGATTTGCGGATTAGGGCGATCAAAAAATAAGTTCGGCGGGATTAGCCTGTTTTTCAGTGCCAACACCGTTTTAATAAAACCTGCTACACCCGCTGCTGAGTCAAGATGTCCGATATTTGATTTTACCGAACCAATACCGCAAAATGCTTTTTTTTCCGTGTTAAATGCCTGTTTTAAAGCTTCAAATTCAACGGGATCACCAAGTGTAGTTGCGGTACCGTGTGTTTCAACATAACTAATACTTTCCGGCGCTGCTTCCGCCATCTGCTGAGCCGCTTTGACCGCATCCCGCTGTCCGTCAACGCTTGGCGCGGTAAAACCTGGTTTCCTGTCTCCATCATTGTTTACCGCGGATCCCTTAATAACGGCATAGATTTGATCCCTGTCCGCAATGGCGTCTTCAATTCTCTTGAGCACAACAATACCAGCACCACTTCCAAAAATGCTTCCATCAGCATCCGCATCAAATACCCTGCAATGGCCATCAGAAGAATAGAGCATCCCCTCCTGAAATAAATAACCGGTTTTCTGAGGTAAATTTATATTAGCCCCTCCCGCTAGAGCCATATCACACTCTCCACTTAGCAACCCTTGGCTTGCCAGATGAATAGCCACTAAACTCGTGGAACAGGCAGTCTGTACATTAAAACTAGGGCCCCTCAGGTTTAATTTGTAAGAAGTCAGTGTACTTAAACTATCCTTATTGCTTAATTGAGTTGTAGCGAAATAACCCAGCGTTTCAGTGATTCCCGATAATATTGATAATGCACCCCAATAAGGATTGGATTTCGCACCCGCGTATACTCCGATTAACCCATCATAGCTGTCCGGTATATATCCGGCATCCTCTAACGCTTCCCACGCGCACTCATGAAACAAACGGATTTGAGGATCCAAAACTTTAGCTTCTATCGGAGTATAATCAAAAAAAGAAGCATCAAAATATTCAATGCCATCCAATACAGCATTTGCTTTTACGTAATTCGGGTTATTTAACAGCTCCCTGTCTATTCCAGCCTCTTCCAACTCTTTGTTTTCCCAAAAGCTAACACCATCCACG
>NVRZ01000188.1 GCA_002401055.1 Bacteroidota bacterium | reverse complement strand
TCGTCTGTAGTTATTTTCCCTTTAATAAAATAAAGGCCAAGAGTTAAATATTTGTTAATTCTGGTGGATATAGTAAAGTCATAGCCAAGATTGTCAATTATCCGACTAGAATACTTGTAGGCTTTCAAATCACCAAAATATGTAAACAGGCCTCCTCCTATACCAAGTGTAGGTTTGAATAGAGGTATAGGTGCTTTTGGCTTCACTTCGGGAACTACTTCTTCAACAGGAGTTTCCTCTATATTGGTAATAGATACAAGGGGTTCCTCAATGGGTTCTTCCACCTGTGCTGGTTCTTCTTCCTCAACTGTTTCCTCTACTGGCGTTTCTTCAGTAGCAGAAGTGTCTTCCACAGCATCTGATACTTCTGAGGTATCCGCTAGCTCAACTATTGTTGAATCCAAAACGGGACTCGCTTCTAGTGTTGAATCAGGATTATCAGAAATGTTTGTATCCTGAGCAAGTGACGTTGTTGAGAACATCATTGCTAGCAGTAGAACCATGAAGCCTTTCCACGTTCTATTGTACACTTTTATATTTCTAAATCCATTCATTAACTCCCGATCAAAAAGAAACAAGATTGCTAAAAGTATAAAAAATCCAAAACCTTGGTTTTTTCTAAGTACTATTTTATCAAACGGTATAGGTTAAGAAGTTTTATACGCAGGAAATCGGATTTTGTTTACTTAAATGTTTGATTGACCGGTATTCTGAGTTTTTCCAGATAAGCGGTAATAAAAGCGCCCTGAACATTATAGGTGTTTTTAACCTTACTTAAATGGTTTTTTGCTTCTGAATATTTTTTAAAAGATCCTACGGTGTATTTATTCATTTTATTATGCATTTCCTCATTTATCGGTTCTGCAATTCCGTATTTCCTAGAAAGAAACGGAATTTCAATTGGTCCATAGGCCGCGGCAACTTGTATTTTATACGTGTAACTTTTGCTGTCCTTTTTTATAGAAGATGGTGCTGGCGCCTTTGATTCTTTAACAGGAGAAACGACAATATTCTCAGCTATAGTAGTTTTATTATCATCGGCTTTTTCTTTATTAGCTATACTGGCGGTTTCGTTTTCGGCAACTTCTTCGATACCAAGATCAGCGGGTTGTATATCGATCTCAATTGCTCCTATTTCCACCAGAACTCGGTCTTCGTTTGAAACGAATGCGAAGACGCCACCGATTTTAATTAATCCTACCATGAACGGTTCAACCATAATTTTATAGGACACTGAGAACTCATTCTCTTCAGGTAACTTGTCCCATATAAATTTAACAGTTTGTTCAAGAAAGGAGAATTTGGCATTTTGTGATTCGACCGATACAGCTGTGAATCCTTTGGGTAGCTGCTGTTGAATCTTGGCAAAACTCTCGGTACCTTGCTTTTTAACGGTTAGTGTTATTACAAATGCCTCACCTGATAGAACGGTATTTGGAGCCTTTTGAGTAACAGATACGGGCCCTTCAATTGACTCAGCGTTCAGACTAAAGAGCATCGAGGATAGTAACAGCACAAAATAACTCGACAAACGGGTCATGCTGTATCGTCTAAAAGTTTGGACGTAAGTTGTATTTTGAATAGAATTTTTCGATCACTTTAACAGCTTGATCGGCTGTATCAACAGTTGAGAATAGTTTTAAATCTGCCGCATTTATGTTTTTCTCAATCAGGAGCGTTTGCTTTATCCACTCGATTAAGCCACCCCAATAATCTTTTCCTACAAGCACAATAGGGAATTTGGCCACCTTCTTGGTTTGAATCAGAGTTATTGCCTCAAATAACTCATCCATGGTTCCAAATCCTCCTGGTAGTACGATAAAACCCTGAGCGTATTTCATGAACATAACCTTCCTCACAAAAAAGTAATTGAAGTTGATCAGTTTGTCCGGATCAATATATGGATTTGCTTCCTGCTCGTGTGGAAGTTCAATATTCAGGCCTACGGATTTCCCATTGCCTTTTTTGGCACCTTTATTTGCCGCTTCCATTACTCCAGGCCCGCCACCTGTTATTACTCCATATCCTTTTTGCGTTAGTTTTAATCCTACCTCTTCAGCTAGTTTGTAATATTTTGTACCTGGTTTTGTTCTGGCCGATCCAAAAACAGATACGCAAGGCCCAATCTTTCCCAGAGTCTCAAAGCCGTCAACAAACTCGCCTAGTATCTTAAAAAGCTGCCATGAATCGGCAGTTTTGATTGTATTCCAATCCTTTATTTTAAATGCGCGCTGAATCTTCTTGTCAATCTTTTTCATCTATTCTATTTAGTTATTTTTCAATTCTTGTTTTAGGAATTCACCAGTATACCCATCTAAATCTTTGGCAACTGTTTCTGGTGGTCCTTCAACTACCAATGACCCTCCAAGTGCTCCACCCTCAGGTCCAAGGTCGATTATGTGATCGGCCGATTTGATAATGTCCATGTTGTGTTCAATTATTACAACAGTATTTCCTTTATCAACTAATTTGTTAAGTACATTCAACAAAACTCTAACATCTTCAAAATGCAGTCCTGTGGTTGGTTCATCTAGAATGTAAAACGTGTTTCCAGTTGACCTCTTAGATAGCTCTGTTGCGAGTTTTACTCTTTGCGCCTCACCACCAGACAGCGTGGTTGAAGGTTGTCCCAATCCAATATAGCCTAGTCCCACATCTTTAAGGGTTTTAATCTTCTGTGTTATCGACGGAATGCTTTTAAAGAAATCTACAGCCTGGTCTATGGTCATATTTAGCACCTCACTAATTGACTTTCCCTTAAAACGAACTTGTAGTGTTTCTCTGTTGTACCTGTTTCCGTTACAGGTTTCACAGTTAACGTAAACATCGGGTAAAAAGTTCATTTCTATGGTTCTCATACCTGCTCCACCACAAGTTTCACAGCGGCCTCCTTTAACATTAAAAGAAAATCTCCCCACCTTGTATCCTCTTATTTTGGCTTCCGGGAGATTAGCGAATAGATTGCGGATGTCAGTAAATGCCCCGGTATATGTTGCTGGATTTGATCTTGGGGTTCTTCCTATTGGTGATTGATCAATTTCTATCACTTTGTCAATATGCTCAAGCCCCTTAATTTCATTGTACGCTAGAGGATTAGAAATAGATCTGTAAAAATATTGGTTGAGGATGGGGTAGATAGTTTCATTTAATAGAGAGGATTTTCCGCTTCCAGATACCCCTGTAAGACATATCATTTTCCCCAATGGAAACTGCACATCGAGATTCTTAAGGTTATTGCCGCGCGCTCCAGTAATTGACAAGTATTTTCCATTTCCTTCCCGACGGTTTCTCGGAATTTCTATTTGCCTTGCCCCCGTGAGATAGTCGGCTGTAAGTGTATTTTTTAAATCCGTTGGTTTTCCTTGAGCTACGACAAACCCACCTTGCAGCCCTGCACCAGGGCCGATATCAATTACATGATCTGCGGCCAGGATCATTTGGTGGTCGTGTTCAACTACAATTACCGAATTACCTGAGTCCCTGAGGTTTTTTAGAGAATCAACAAGCTTGGCGTTATCGCGTTGGTGTAAACCAATACTTGGTTCATCCAGAATATAAAGTACTCCCACAAGCTGAGAGCCAATTTGGGTGGCAAGTCTGATTCTCTGTGACTCACCTCCGGATAGATCTTTTGCATTGCGATTTAGTGAAAGATACCCCAAGCCAATATCTAGCAAAAATTCCAAACGAGTATTCAGTTCTTTTAATATTTCTGAGGCAATTTGCTTTTGTTTTTTGTTTAAATCGTTTTTGATATTATGCGTCCACTCATGCAAGCTGCTCACATCCATTGATGCCAGTTCCGCAATGTTTTTCGATCCAATCTTAAAATAAAGTGATTCCTTCTTTAGCCTGGCACCCTTGCACTGTGGACATTCTTTCTTATTCATGAATCCCGTAATCCACTTTTTGATAGATGGAGTAGGGGCCTGCTTATATTGTGTTGTCAAAAAATTGATTATGCCTTCAAAACTCAACGTATAGTCCGTTGATAAATGTCTTGAGTCGCCTCCGCCTCCTGATGTATTCTTGATTTTGAATATTTCATCAGAGCCAGTCAATATAACTCTCGTAGCCTCATCAGAAATATTTTCAAAAGGCGTGGAAAGTTCGAAGTCGTATTTGTCGCCGATTGCTTCTAGCTGTTTAAAAATCCAGGTACCTTTGTATTTACCAATCGGGCTAATAGCTCCATTTTCTATTGACAGCTTTTTGTTTGGTATAATCTTATCTTCAGATATCTCTGCAATTTTTCCCGTTCCGCTACATGATGTACACGCACCATATGGAGAATTGAATGAGAAACTGTTGGGCTCTGGTTCAGGATATGAGATACCAGTTGTTGGACACATTAAATACTTACTTAAATATGTTGCGTTGTCGTCGGAGTCCGTTGGTACTTCTGGTAAAATGATAATGGTTCCATTGCTTTGCGACAGTGCAGTACCAAGAGAGTCCAATAGACGCTTCTGAGAGCTTTTCTTAATATCTACCTGATCAATTAAGATCTCGATATCATGCATTTTATAGCGGTCGAGTTTAAGTCCATATTTGATTTCCGTTATTTCCCCATCAATCCTGGCTTTTAGAAATCCTTTCCTCAGAATTTGCTGAAGTAGTTCCTTGTAATTTCCTTTTCTTCCCTTCACGACTGGGGCAAGAATTGATATTTTCTGACCACTAAATCGCTCAGCTATCAACTCAACCATTTGTTGGTTGTTATACCTAACCATCTTCTCACCGGTGTTGTATGAGTAAGCATCCGAAGCCCTGGCATATAGCAATCTTAGGAAGTCATATATTTCTGTTATTGTACCAACAGTAGATCTTGGATTCTTGCTAGTAGTTTTCTGCTCGATAGAAATTACCGGACATAATCCAGTGATTTTATCTACATCTGGCCTTTCCGAGCCGCCAAGAAATTGTCTTACATAGGCCGAGAAGCTCTCAATGTATCTTCGTTGACCTTCTGCATAGATTGTGTCAAATGCTAATGAAGATTTACCACTTCCACTCAAACCCGTAATTACCACCAGTTGATTTCGGGGTATATCAATATCAATATTTTGCAAGTTGTTTTCTCGGGCGCCTTGAATGCTAATCATAGGCCCATCCAACTTCTGTGGACCATTGGATTTTAATCCGCTTTCCTTTACTAAAACTTCTTCTTGACCTTGTTTCAATTTTGGTTGATTGGATGGAAGTAATTTGTTTAGAACCTATTGTTTGACACTATCTGCAGCTTGCCGATCCGGCCTCAAATCTTTGAGTGAATCTCTTAGAGATAGAGAATCACGTGCGTAGTTAAAGAAGACTTTATAGCCACTGTCAGGGATTTCAATTTGATAAGTTTTTCTGGAAGAATTTGTGAGTTTGTTTTTTCTCAGCCATGGATTAAATGTTTTGAGAATCTTATAGTTCGTGTTTTGGGAGAATGCAAATTCAACAAGATTGGATATTGATGAATCAATGGTTATCACATGAGAGGGAACTATTTCATATTTGTCTTTTTCTCTCACGTGGAATCCATATTCGTCAGGGTGTGTAAAGAGACGCTTAATAGCCAAAATTCTAAAAATATACCTGGAGGTTTCAGTGTTCAGATACAAATCGTAATAATTATTTGATTTCTGTTTTTTAATTTGTCTTTTGATTCCATCGATACCCATATTGTAAGCAGCGGCACTAATTGTCCAACTTCCAAATTGGCCATATGCTCTTTTAAGGTATTTGCATGCGGCTTCTGTAGACTTGACCATGTTATATCTCTCGTCAACTTCTAGAGTAATTTCTAAACCAAAGCTCTTTGCAGTTGCCTTCATCAATTGCCAGTACCCAACCGCGCCTGCCGGCGAGACCGCATTGGTTAGATTACTTTCTGCAATGGCCAGGTACTTAAAATCGTCGGGAATATTATGCCTCTTTAGAATTGGCTCGATAATAGGGAACCATCTTCTTGACCTCTTCATTAGAACAACAGTATTGGATTGGAAGTAGGTATTTGAAAGAAGTTCTTTGTCAAACCTTCTCTTTACATCCAGGTCTCCAAGAGGGACGGCTTCATCACAGAAATCCATCAGCTCTGGAATCATCAGGGAGTAAATTGAATAATCCTGTTTGAAATTATTATAATACGTAATGTCATCTGTTGTTTGCTCAGATGAAAAACTAAATAACTTGACAATAAACAGAAGAATGATTATTCCTGAGGCAACAAAGAGTACCTTTTTAGAAATCCTTGTCCAATAGTCCATAATAAAATTCAGAAGATGAGCGTACAGAGTCGGGAATCAGTTAAGCTTCTCTTGAGAAGATTCACTATTGGAGACTCTTGTTGTATAAAATAGCGCTCCGAAGATCGTTAGAAAATATATAATGAACAATCCAAAATGAAAAAAGGTCCATTTATCTATCAACGCGTTAATAACATATACAAACCCCAGTGAGAACGATGATATAAGCATGAAGAGAAATG
>NVRZ01000187.1 GCA_002401055.1 Bacteroidota bacterium | reverse complement strand
TGTTCCTGATCTGGAAACGATTCCTATTCTTCCTGGCTTGTGGATAAACGCAGGCATAATTCCAACCTTCGCTTCTCCTGGAGTGATTACACCTGGGCAGTTTGGTCCTATCAAGCGACAATCTCTATCAGATAAATAAGACTTTACCGTAATCATGTCCTTCGTTGGTATTCCTTCTGAAATACATACAATAAGCGCGATTCCAGATTCCGCTGCCTCCATGATTGCATCTGCTGCAAAAGCTGGGGGTACAAATATGATTGTCACATTGGGCTTTACCTCAGCAACAGCATCCGCAACAGTATTGAATACTGGCAAGTCTAAATGTGTTTGACCACCTTTATTGGGCGTAACTCCACCGACTACATTCGTTCCATATTCAATCATTTGGGTAGCGTGAAATGTTCCTTCACCACCTGTGAAGCCCTGAACCAAAACTCTTGAATCTTTATTGACTAATACACTCATGTCCTGAATTTAGATTGTTGATTTAAGATTAATGATTGATACATATTAATCTTGGATGCAATTCTAAAGAATTTTTATGAATTATTATATCTGAATATGCGACTCAAAATAAATAAATTTACCCAATCAACCAATTGATCATTACCCCAATTGACTAACCTTCCCCATACCGATACCATTTGCGCCATATCCACTGCAGCGGGAGTTGCGGCTATATCGGTATTGAGAATTTCTGGGGATCAATCATTTGAGATTTGCAACAAACTCTTCAAACCCGGCGATTCTAGCAAAGATATTAGCACAGAAAGCACTTTTACTATTCATTATGGGTTTATAATGGATGACAAGGATATTGTGGATGAGGTGCTCATCAGCCTGTTTAAGAATCCAAATTCATACACTGGCGAGGATTTAATTGAAATATCCTGTCATGGCTCAACATTCGTGCAACAAAAAATATTAGAGCTCTTAATCAGCGCAGGGGCTAGAACTGCCAAACCAGGTGAATTTACAATGCGAGCCTTTCTAAATGGCAAAATGGATTTAACCAAGGCCGAGGCGGTGGCCGATTTGATCGCATCGTCAACGGCAGCATCGCACAAAACTGCTATGAGCCAGATGCGGGGAGGCTTTTCAGAAGAACTCAAAGTATTGAGGCAAAAGCTACTTGACTTCGCCTCTTTGGTTGAGTTGGAACTAGATTTCAGTGAAGAGGACGTTGAATTTGCGGATCGCAAGGCGCTCGCTAAGCTAATTGAAGAAATTAGTAGCATGCTACACAGACTAGTGGATTCATTCCGCTTGGGCAATGTCATTAAGAATGGGGTGCCTGTGGCGATCATTGGGAAACCCAATGTTGGGAAATCTACTCTGCTAAATGTTTTAATAAACGAAGAAAGGGCCATTGTTTCAGACATTCCGGGCACTACAAGAGATTATCTGGAAGATTCCGTGAATATTGACGGGATTCTGTACAGGTTTATCGATACAGCAGGGATAAGAGATTCCACAGATGAAATTGAAGCCAAAGGAATATCAAAGACATTTGAAAAAATCCGAGAAGCGAATGTTATTCTGTACCTGTTTGATGCAAAAAACGCTGACCACAATCAGGTAGAACAAGAACTGAAAGAATTGGAAGTTGATGACAATGTGAACGTCGTAGCAGTCATTAACAAAATAGATCAATTAACTGAAAAGGAACTAAACAATTTCAAAAAGTTAAAGCAGGCGGTATGCATCTCTGCATTGAACAAAGAGAATATCGAATCTCTACATGAACTTCTTGTGTCTGTTGTATCTCAGCGGAACATTGATACCAGTGATACAATTATCACCAACGCGCGACACTACGAGGAGCTTAGCAAATCTTTAGTTGGTATTGAGTCAGTTATCAATGGACTCGACGAAAAGATATCAGGTGAGCTGTTGGCGGCGGATATCAGAGAATCACTTCAGCACCTCGGTGAAATAACCGGAGAGGTTACCAATAATGAACTCTTGGGAAACATATTTAGTCGGTTTTGTATTGGCAAGTAAACCAGTTCCATTTCGCCACACTTTTCTTTCCGTTTTTTTGATTTTCTGATCTATTTTTCCATTTCACCATTTTCTTGCTTTGATCTTATTTGATCATTTTTGTCGCGAATTTGTCACTTGAAATTCGTAATTTTGAGAATCTCTTAATTTCAGGGGAGATTAATGAGACAACCAAACGCTTAATAACACTATATATCATTATGAAACATTTTTGGTAGAGAGACTATCAAAATAGTCAGTTTGATACATTCTGAAACAAGTGACAAAAAATGCACCATGGAGCGGCAAATGTTCAAAGCGGTAATTTCTCCCAAAATTTCGCACGCACCAGATGTAGACATAGGGAGAGATCACGGGAGAGATTATTAAAGCAGCGAAAACCGCCAAAATATTTTTCGGTTTTTTGGGAGAGATTAAGAACTTAAAAAGGACAAATGAGCAGCAATCTGAGAATAAACAAAGTATGCCAGCACTGCCAGGAGACGTTTATCGCAAAGACCAGCGTAACCCAATACTGCGGTGACGATTGCGCTAAACGCGCCTATAAGAAAAGAAAGCGCGATGAAAAGATTGCAAAGGCGACTTCTACTCCTGCTGAACAAGTTAAATCAATTGTAAACCGTGAAAGTATCGCTCATCTTAAGGAATTGGAGTTCTTGAGTATAGAGCAAGTATGTACGTTAGTTGGAATGAGCAGAACCACCCTATATAGATTTATTAATACTAATAAGCTAAGAACTATAAAGGTTGGCGGACGAAGGATCGTTCATCGAAAAGAACTAGACAAATTATTAGGCATATGAGGGTCACCTTAAGAGAACGCAAGCATAAGAACTATATCTCCTTTTACCTGGATGTGTATTACAGCCAGGGTCAACGGGACCGCGTCACAATAAAGGGACTGCAGAAAATACTCAACCCGAAAACAACTGAGGACCGTCAGAGAAATAAGGATGTACAACGTAAGGCGGAGATCAAAGTGGCGCAACTTCGAAATGAATACGAAAACCAACTATTGGGCATACCTACCCCCAAACCCAGGGCTAGCTTCATCAAATACGCCGATCAGATTTCAGAAGCTAAGGCGGCAGCAGGATCATACCGTGACAAGTTGGATGCAATTATCGTCCAGCTCAAGAAATATGCAGATGGGAAGGATATCTTGTTTGAGCAGATCAATGAGAACTGGATGGAGAACTTCAAGTCCTTCCTGCTCAAGAGGGCGAGGACCAAACACGGTGAACCGTTCAAGACCAATACGGCTTCCATGTACTTTGATAAGATCAAGTTCCTGGTACACCAGGCACATAACGACGGCATCATATTGAGAGATCCTGCATTAAATGTTAGAAGTATCAAGCAAATCGATACGCATAGGGAATTTCTGGAGTTGAGCGAGCTTAAGATATTGGTGGAGTCAAGGAAGTGGGAAGAAGACATTATGCTACGCGCATTTATCTTCAGCTGTTATACCGGTTTGCGTTATATTGATCTCAGCAAATTGAAATTGGATCAGGTAAAACAATCTGAAGAAAGTGGATATTTTATTGACTTCACACATCAGAAAACTCAAGCATTTGAAAGGTTGTACATCGCGGACCATGTTTACCAGTTGATTAATGACTTAGCCGGAGACAACAAAGGTCTAGTTTTCAGAGGTCTGAGGGTTTCGGATAAAGTAAACGTGCGAGCCTGGGTGAAGGAATGTGGAATACCCAAGTATATCACCTTCCACAGTGGCCGACACACCAATGCCACCCTATTATTGTACCATAAAGCTGATCTTTACACGGTATCTCAGATTCTCGGGCACAAGGACATCAAAACGACGCAAATCTATCTACACGCAATTGATGAGAAACTCCGAGAAGCGAGCACCCTAATACCTAATTTGTTTTAGATCTGTGCAAAATAAGTCGGTAACTTAGCTGGGCAAGGCAAAACGAATAGAATAGTACTATCAAACTTTGAATAATATGTCAGATAAACCTCATTCAGATTCAGAAAGGGCATTAGGTGCTATGGTTGATGGAGTGTTCAAGACATTCAATGAATTTGAGAAACGCAAAAGGAAAGAAGCGACGAATCCAAAAATATGCGGAAGATACTAGAAGGCTTCAATGAAATTAGCAAGCACAATGCCGAGCAAGCCATCGCTTATCTAAATTCATTTGACGACAACTTCAATAGACTAGCCAGCACCGCTGAACAATATAGGTTTATTCAACAGGAAGAGATTAAGATTCAGGGTTTGATTTCAAGGGCGAAGGCGAAAAGGGATGGTTATGAAAGAAAACACTATGAAAGGATGATAAGAGAGGTGATTCAACCACGTCTGGAACTTACATTAAAGCAGCTCGAAATGGAAAAGAAGTTTCCAGAAGTAGCTTCAGTTCAACCCCAAATAGCCCCAGCACCGGTCACGTTAAAAGCTCCAGAGAAAAAAGAAAAAACACCAAACGGAGAAATTACATGGAACCTTACACCTGAAAAGTACTCCATCGTTGTTGACCATGTAATTAGTTTGGGGAAATTCACACACAATGATAAACCTAACTTACTGAAAGCCTATTATAATAATTCCATAGAGGCAAAGATTGTTTGGCTTGGAAACGCTAACATATGGCTCACCATATTATTTGACCTAAAAACCAACAATAAAATTAAATCAAGCAAAATATCTATAGCCAACTGGGTCGAGAAATATTTTGAATATGAGGTGGATCACGTAAAGCATGACTATAAGTATAATAACGCTTATGAGACTTTAAACAAAGGCCGATCAGACAAACGGCCTCATCGTACCAGTCCACACTATATTGACATCCTGTCAATTCTTTCGTAGGTATTGCCGGTATTATCAGTATTATTTAATCCCAATAGTACCTATAACTATCTACATTTCAAGCACTTATAGGATTTATTTTATTACGTTTGCTTCAATTAAATTGAGGCAAAATGGAAAGAGTATTTGGGTTTACAGAAGTTAAGCCACTAACGAATCCCGCATCGCAATCTATGTAATGGAGTGAATGATCTAGAGCAAAAAATCGACGAACTTGTAAAGCTGATACGCTTGCAGAATACGCTGCAGAAGGACGTACTAGACATTGAGGACGCTGTACTTTTCACGGGGTACAAGAAGTCAACTCTTTACAAGAAATGCCATGTAGGTGAACTTGCCTATTACAAGCCCTCAGGGAAGAAAATATTTTTTAAAAAACAGGACCTGCAGGATTTCATTTTCCAGTACCGAATAAAGTCAAATAAGGAAATCCGGGATGAAGTGAATAACGAGCCCAAATATTAGTAATTAATCGTTTAAAAAATCAAATAATTATGGAATCAATAGGATTAGAAAAGCGAATATGTCCATTCGACGGCGAAGAATTTCAACCGTCCAGAACCAACCAAACTTATTGCTGCTATGAGCACCAATACAAGGATTATAATCGAAAGAAAGCGGAAAAACGGAAAGAAGCCAGGAAATACATTAATGCAATACTCTCCAATTGGGATTTGAGTTTTGACATTTTAGCCTCACCGTCTATCCCCGACAATAAGGTGACAAAGGAATTCCTACTAGAAAATGGGTTTAAGGAGGGCTTCATAACTCATTATGGCGTCGATCCTGAGGACAAGGAAAATGTCTTTCGAATATGTGAATTCGGATATAAAATAATCACCGGCAAATATCAATTCTCTAAATATTAAAATCATGAGCAATTTTCAAATGGCTAAACCAGGGAGCGGACATTTCATCAAAGGTGCGGGAACTTCACCAGGCGGATCTAACAGTGGAACAGTTGCGAACAATACATTGGGCCTTATTTTCTTAGGAATAACCATCGCAGGCCTTCTATTTGCTTTATACCAACAAAACCGAGGTACTAACCTCATGGTTAAAAGGATGATGGAAAGGATGGAGGAAGAGCGCTACGCGTGAGAAACACCCTCTACATCCATTGATAAAAGGCATAAAAACTGCACCCCTATTTCTTTATTCGCTAATAATTAAGGAATAGGGTTTCTTCGCCGACAGAGCCAAGCCCGCTCAGTATACCTTGTTTGATAAACAAATGCTACCTTCTATATGAATCAAGTTCATTTACTTCAGCTACCCAGCGCATCTACGCGGGATAGATTGGCCAAAATGTCGACTTGATAAACCCAATTTATGACAATCAATGGGGTTAATGACCATAGATTCCCGTCAATTTGAACTAATTGCCATAGATTCCAATCAATCTCAATTTATGGCGATTTATTTCGTCATTAATAGTCATTTATGGATATTCTCCCTATATGGAAAGGAAAGCCCGTAATTTCTCCCAAACCCTTCCCAATAAGACGAAATGAGAGCGTTTCGCTCTACTTTTTGCCGCCATTTGTCGAAGCACTTAGACTTGCTCACCAAATAGCGGGGTTTTCATGTTTTATGTCTCTTGGAAAAAAAGGTATTTCTACTCTGTTTT
>NVRZ01000186.1 GCA_002401055.1 Bacteroidota bacterium | reverse complement strand
ATTTTTGGCGTAATCTTTGAACTACACCATCTAAACAGCAACATGAAGAAATACATTCCCTATTTTTTACTGGTCATTTTTTTATTTACGCATTGCACCAGCTCTAAAAAATACCTTCAAACTGGCAGGTACGATCAGGCCATTAGAAAATCTGTTAAGAAGCTTCGCAAGAAACCTACGAAGGAGAAAGAGATCTTGGTGTTAGAAGAAGCGTATAAAAAAGCGAACAACATAGATAGCGAACGAATTGACTTTTTAAAACTTGAGGGAAGTCCAGATATGTGGGACGAGGTTTACAATCGATACAATAAAATGAAGAACCGGCAAAACCTCGCCAAATCGGTTATCCCATTAGAAATTATGAGCACCGGTAGAATCATCCAGTTTAAGATGATCAATTACGATGAGGAAATTATAAACGCCAAGAAAAAGGCCGCCGAATATTTTTATGTACATGGGAAAAAGCTGCTTGAAAAAGATGGTCGCGAAAATGCAAAACTGGCGTACTTCGAGTTTAAAAGATGTAAGAATCTTTATTCGAATTATAAGGATGTCGATGAATTGCTTGTTGAGTCAAAATTTCTGGCAACACTAAAAGTTATTGCCGAACCAATACCAATGCACTCGAGAACTTTCAAATTGTCAAATGAGTTTTTCGATAACAAAATCAATGAATTTTTAGGATCGATCCCCTCCAGTGAGTTTGTGAGATTCTATACAAAGGCAGAAGCCAATGCTATTAATCTTGACAACCCTGATCACATATTGAAAATCAGGTTTGACGATTTCATTGTCGGGCAGACCTATGTAAAGGAGAAGGAAATTCATCTCTCAAAGGACAACGTCCTTATGGGGATTAGAGTAGGTAAACATCTGAAAACAGGAGAAGACAAGGTTACGATATGCCACATATCAGGATCAAAATCAGAAGTGAAAACCACTAAAACCATAACTGTAAATGCCTGGCCAGGCCATAGCAAGCATGGAGACTACCTTGGAGCTTGTAAGACGAGCACGCCTGGAGGTGGTACTTCTAACGTTATACAACCTGAGGTAATTACGGGGACAGTGAAGGCAGTTTTATTCTTGACGACAAAGACCATTTCTTCCAAAGGCTTGTTAGATTTTAAAATTATCGATGCCAATACAGATCGGGTGCTTACACAAGAAAAATTCCCGGGCACATTTGCATGGACCTGCGAATGGGGTTATTATAATGGCGACGGACGCGCATTGAGCACAGCTCAAAGACAATCTGTAGGTGGAAAGGAGCTTCCTCCTCCGCCACCTCAAACATTATTTATTGAATTTACGAAGCCGATTTATGATCAGCTCACGCTAAAAGTTAAAGCGTTTTACAAGAACTATTGATTGTAGGATTAATTGATAATCGAATAGATATACAAAGCAATTGAACGGAACAATTACAGACAGCTTAAATTTTCTTTCAAAGCTTACGCCAAGAAAGCTGTTCAATGCCTCAAAGGTTGTTAGTAGCTACTACCTATCAAAATGGACGCATATTCCCTATGTGTGGGGCCAACCAATTAGTATCTCTGTGGAGCCAACGACCTCTTGCAATTTGCGATGTCCTGAGTGCCCCAGCGGGTTAAGATCTTTTACCCGACCAACTGGAATGCTCGACCCAACCTTTTTTAAAGAGACGATTGAGAGCGTTTATAAGAATGTTACTTACCTAATTTTCTACTTTCAGGGGGAGCCGTATTTGAATCCACACTTTTTAGACATGGTTAGGCATGCATCAAATAAAGGTATTTACACAGCTACCTCAACCAATGCACATTATCTTGATGATGAAAATGCCAGAGCTACGGTTGAGTCAGGGCTGGACAGGCTCATAATCTCTATTGACGGAACCACTCAAGAAGTTTATGAGGCATACAGAAAGGGCGGTCAGATTGAAAAAGTGTTAGAGGGAACAAGAAATGTGATCAAATGGAAGAAGAAATTGAACTCGAGTACGCCAAATATCATTTTTCAGTATTTGGTTGTTAAGCCCAATGAGCACCAAGTACATGACATCAAGTCGCTCGGGGCAACCCTGGGGGTTGATGAAGTGAGATTTAAATCTGCCCAAATTTACGATTACGAAAATGGCAACGCACTTATTCCAGAAGATGAGAAATACTCCAGATACAAAAAACTGGAAGACGGCTCATACACCATAAAAAATCAATTACTTAATCATTGCTGGAAACTGTGGCACTCATGTGTTATCACATGGGATGGCAAGGTAATTCCTTGCTGTTTTGATAAAGATGCCCAATACAGCATGGGAGAACTTACCAATCAATCATTAAGCGCGGTGTGGAGCAATGAAAAATACAAGCAGTTCCGATCTTCGGTATTACTTTCTCGTGGAAATGTAGAGATGTGCAACAATTGCACTGAGGGAACAGAAGTTTGGGTGAACTAGAGCACCTACTATTCGTACTTCTTTTTGAACTTTCTGTAAAGTCCTTTTTGATGGTTGTCCAAGTCAATGGACTTCCCTCGAACAAATGCCAATTGAATATCATTGGTTCGCATATCTAATGCATCACCACTCGAAACAATTAAGGTTGCATCCAGACCAACAACCAGTGAGCCAACGGTTTTGTCAATGCCCAATATTTTCGCCGTGTTTGAGGTAATTGCCATCAAAGCTTCTTCTTTTGACAGTCCGTACGCCGCAGCAGTTCCAGCATAAAATGGTAAATTTCTAGTTCCAGCTGCTGCCATATCTCCTGAGTTCTCCAAACAGAACAGGATACCCGCATCAGAGAGTAGTTTTGGCAATCTATAAGGTAGATCCACATCAGCATCTTGCCTTCTAGGTTTGCTGTGAATCCTTCTCACCATTACCGGAATATTTTCTTCCTTAAGCTTATCTGTAATCATCCAGGAATCTGCTCCTCCAACAATTACCATCCGCACAACAGAATATTCCTTGGAAAAATCAATGGATTGCATAATTCCCTTCACATGGTTCACATGAATGAATAAACCCTTCGCTCCATCAAACAAACCTTTCATCGCTTCCAGCTTCAGGTTCATCTCCACTGGTTTTTTGGTAAGACTATAGGCCAGCGCTTCCTTAAAGAGCATCTTTAACCTATCAATGTTTTCATTCTCACGCTGGTTTGCGTCCTTTTTCTTCGCACCGCTCCATCCCGATGAGCGATAACTTCTCGGCCAATAGAGATGAACTGCATCATCCATTTTGTATACGGCGTCTTCCCAATTCCAACCTTCTAACTCTACGACTGAAGAAGAGCCAGATATTATAGAACCCCGAGGAGTAATTTGTGCCATCAAGACACCGTTAGATCTGGCGGTAGGTGTTATTTTTGAATCTGTCGAATAGGCAATTATTGACCGCGCGTTTGGATTCAAACTCCCCACTTCCACCATATCTCTCGTTGCCCTTACCGCTCCTATTTCGATGAGTCCCAGCGTTGAATTTGGAGCAATAAATCCCGGATAAACGTGCTTTCCACTAATGTCTATTATGGTGTCAAAAGCGCTTTTATCAAGCTTGATTACCTTGGCATTCGCCACCATAATGAGCTTTCCATCTTTGAATGCAATCGCAGACTGATCTATAACTTCACCGGTACCTAGATGAGCGGTAGCATTTAGAAGAAGGATTGTTCCCTTCTGATCAGAAGCAGGAACTGGCACCTGTGCCTCGCTCATTTGAATTAATGAGAATAAAAAGAAAACTATAAATACCATTGCTCTCATCTTGCTCCTATACTTTTGCAGTCATATTCTTCCATTTCGTCACCTCCGCCATCATTACCTCCACCGCCATTATCAGAGGACTTAATCAATTTCTGTATCAGACGTGCCCTTTCTACAACAATTGATTCTCGCATTTTCACATCTTCCTTCACGTCGTAATAACAAATACCATCCACAAAGGTCTTTTGCACTTTCGCGTATATCGACAAGGGATTGTCGGTCCACAAAACTATGTCGGCATCTTTACCCACTTTAATGCTTCCCAATCTATGGTCCAAATGAAGCAACTTTGCAGGATTGAGCGTTACAAGCTTTAATGCTTCTTCCTCTGATACACCTCCGTATTTCACCGCTTTGGCCGCTTCTTGATTTAGCCTTCTAGCCATTTCGGAGTCGTCAGAGTTGTAAGCTGTTACCACTCCCTGTTGAATCAATATTGCAGCGTTATACGGTATCGCGTCGTTAACCTCAAACTTATAGGCCCACCAATCTGAAAAGGTAGATGCCCCAACTCCATGAGCCTTCATCTTGTCTGCAACCTTGTATCCCTCCAGGATATGTGTAAAGGTATTGATGGCAAACCCCATTGAATCTGCTACATGCATTAGCATATTAATCTCAGATTGAGAATACGAATGGCAAGTAACAAATCTCTTGCTGTTCAGAATCTCCACCAAAACATCCAGCTCCAAATCTTTTCTTGGCCTTTTAGCAGCTGCTCTTTGCTTATTAGATAATGAATTGAATTTCTTCCAGGCAGTTTCGTACTCTTTTGCTCTCATGAAAGCATTATAAAACACCTGCTCCACACCCATTCTTGATTGCGGATAGCGCACTGTTCTAGAATCTCCCCAGTTGGATTGTTTGACATTCTCGCCAAGTGCAAATTTGATGAATCCATCTGCGCCCTTGATCTTCATTTCCTCTGGTGTAGAGCCCCATCTAAATTTAATTATTCCAGACTGACCCCCAATAGCATTTGCCGATCCGTGCAGCAACTGAGCAGATGTTACGCCTCCTGCAAGCTGTCTGTAAATATGAATATTGTCGCCATTAATCACATCCGCGATGCTCACCTCCGCGCTCACCGACTGCCCTGATTCATTTACGCCACCTTCAATAGCAATATGAGAATGTTCATCCACAATCCCAGCCGTAAGGTGAAGACCTTTAGCTTCAATTACCTTGGCACCACTCGGGGTAGACAGCGCCTTACCAATTTTAACAATCTTTCCATTTTGAATAATTACGTCAGCATCCGTTAATATCCCTTCCGATTCATTGGTCCAAACCGTAGCGTTTTTAATGTGAACCGTCTCTGCACGCGGTTTGCTGGTCCAGCCGTATGCCATGTTCGGATAATAGAGTTTACCAATTTCTTTTGCTTCATTATCCTTTTCATCATCGTCCTCCTTACTCTCTTCTTCGACATCCGCAGTTCTATTAGCGCTCCATACAATCCACTTTCCATTTGGTAACTGCCCCTTGCCTTTCAATAATTCTCCAGTTACCTCACCGGCCAGACGGATAACTCCGTCCGATTTGATCACTTGCTTAAATGAAAGAGTAACAAGCCTTCCTTCCAGGTCTATCTTAACCTTAATCTTTGTAGAATCATTGACTTCTATACTTCCCTTAGAGCTTTTCTGGTCTCCTTTAATTACCAAACTGTACTTGGCACTGCCAACAACCAGATTATATTTTCCACTGATATCCAGGGCATCCATATTATTTATTATATGCTGTGCTCCCTGAATCCAGTTTTCATAAATGACATTATCATCATCAAAAACGTTTCCTGATGTGATAATGAAATTCGCTATCATGCCTTTCTTAAGACTACCTATACTTTGCTGCTGCCTAATTAATTTTGCAGGCGTATAGGTCAAGGATTTTAAGGCCTGCGTTTCACTAAGACCATTGTCAATTGCAAGACGAAGATTGGCCCAGAAGTCATCATCCTTTCCAAGGTCGGTCGCTGAGATGGCGAATGTCAATCCACTTTTTTCAAATACGCCGGGGTTGGTTGGCGCCATCTCCCAATGCTTTAATTTGGCCAATGAAAACTGTAAGGCATCGTAAGGGTTACTGGTATTGTATGATTTAGGAAATGTGAGGGGTAAAATAAATGCAGCTCCAGATTTTTTCATCTCGGCAATCCGCTGGTAACCGTCGATTCCGGCTTTAAAGATGTATTGGACTCCAAATTCATCGCCAACTTTATCAGCCCTTAAAACAGTGTACTTATCATCCACCTCAAATATTTGAGGTAAGTACTGAATTCGATTAAATGCCTCCAGGGAGAGATTCATTTCTTCTCTTGTTTTTGATTTTTTATACCACTCTGCGTCCATATATGTTTGGCGAAGCAGTGCAATTGCTCCCATTAAAGAAGATGGATAATCCTGTTGTGATGTTCCTTTGTAAAAAGAGTAGTTAGCGGCGGCCTGTGCTTTAATTATTACCTCTTGTTCGGTAGTATTGTTTAATGTTACAAATACAGAGCTACCCCTGGTAATACCATCGTTGCAATAGGAAAGCACAGAACCAAACCCCTTACTCCGCAATTCTTTAGCCACCTTCTCATTTAACTTAAACAACTCGGCCGCAACTTTTTCTGATTTAATGGCTTGATTCCAATTGTATGCCCCTTTTGTCTTTGATTCAATTTGAGGTTTTCGGCTTCGCTTAGGATCTACAACCTCCGGCAATCCGTAGGTTGAGTACAAATCAATGAAAGAGGGATAGATGAATTTTCCATTCAGTTCTTTAATAATGGCCTCTTTAGGTATATCAATTCCAACA
>NVRZ01000185.1 GCA_002401055.1 Bacteroidota bacterium | reverse complement strand
AAGGTAGAATCGGTGCCGAATCGGAAGTAGTGTTTGAGATGAAAGCTGTGAAGGACAATGGCCTTGATGGTAACATCGAGATTGATGGCAGTCTTGGATTTTGGGGAATAATTCCAATACCATTTGTATCAGCATTTCCCTCGTTAAATTACTTGGAACAAGAATTATATACACATGTAACGTCTAAAGTTGTTCGCTATCCTGCCATCCCCAAAAGCGTTTTGACCTACAAGGATGGTATTTACCATTTGACAGAGAACCTGGTGTTTGACCCGGAAACAGGCGTTCCCGTGATTACTCAGACCAGTGATGGTTTTGATGAATTGTCTTTGGAGCAATCTTCAGATCATGATGGTTCATACTATTCGTATTCCATCAAAGGAGCACAGAAGTACGATGAGACAGGTCAAAAAGCGATCAATGAGAGAGTCCTTTTGGAATCAGGTGCCAATGATATTGAAATCAAATTAATACATGAAACCGATGGTGATTGGTTATACTTCTCTGGAGATGGTTGTGCAGATGTATGTGATGCAATGAGTCTGCTATATCCCGGTGACCTCATCAAAGTAGGAGATGGTTTTTACCACGTTGGTTATCCGGACGGGAATTATTTGGAGGTGTTTCCATCCGAATCTTTTGGCAGTTCTTCTTCTTCCGTTACCAATGCAACGGTTGAGGTGATCCGCAGCGGACGGACCAATCAGCTAGGAAGAGATGTGGGAAGCATCACTACTTACGGGGAGAAAACAGAGTTTGTCACGACCCCGGGGGAAGAAGACCCTATTAGGAGAAAATTTGTCGATTATCTCAACGGAAAGATTGAAGACGGGGAAACGCTCTTTGAAGTAGCAACCAATAGGTTCGGGTTTGCTAATATGATGGTGAAGTACGCTGATTCCGGTGATTGTTATGACGTAAAGTTGGGCCATTTAAGGTCACTCAAGAACTACTATTATATTATCGTGGATCTTACCGGAGATAAAAATGCCGGAACAGGATATGTGTGTGTACATAGCGATGGGCTAAGTATGTATAGCAGCTCTGATGACTTTCCCGATTGCGTTTGTCCTGATGGTGACGGCCATGATGTATCCATTGCCGATGACCCCTGTTATGAAGTTCCAGGCTATTTTGCTCTGGATTCGTTAACGGGTGACATCGTATTTTATAGTGCGGATAACTCATGTAGCTCGACACTTATTGAGTGCCTGGAAGCGTGTGACAAAAGCTATCCCGTTACCACACTGGAAAATGTGGTTACTACCAGTAGTCGCTATCTGGCAGATGACTGGGGATTTGATCGCACTATTTTTGGAGTATCGAGCAGTGATTTCGATGATTATAACAATTACGAGTTGGGTAAAATCGGTAAATGGCGTAATCTATCCAAGTATATATATCGCACTTCGATCTCTGGCATTAACGCTTCTAATTCAGGTGCCAGAAACTACAACTCAGGTATTTTTGAGGATTACCAGCTCCTGAATTGGGACTACGAGGAAGGGAACGAAGAAACTAACTGGCTAAAGTTAAGTACGGTAAATAAGTACTCTCCGTACGGCTATTCAATGCAGACAGTTGACCTCCGAAAAGTCTATTCTACGGTCAAATATGGATACCAAAATACGGTATCTATTATTATAGCGAATAATGCGAAATACAGTGCCGTTCAGTTTGAAAGTTTTGAGAATACTTACGACATAGGTGTGACAGAATATTTTGAGGATGGACTGGTAAACACATTTCCAGGTACAGTAGTTTCCGATAACGCTCATTCGGGGAATCAATCAATTAAAATTAGTGCCAGTGGTGGGGCCACTAAGACCCTTGAATTAAAAGATGTATCAATGACCCAGCAGCTAAGGAATAATGGACTTAGCCTAAAGTTATGGCTTAAGTTGAGCGGAAAACAACAGTCTGCGGATATCAGCGGATTTATGGACTTGGATTTGGTTGGCTCCTCGGGTACGACATCTGAGAATTTTGAAAAAACGGCGCAAACAGGTGAATGGACACTCTACGAGTGCAAGGTGACCGATTTTTCCGCTTTAGGTTCATCTGGATTCTTTACTCCGGAAATCAAAATTACACTGCTTCCAATATTCAAGGGATTTATGTTCATAGACGATATTCGCTTGCAGCCATTGAATGCCCAGGCAAACTGTTTTGTATACGACCCAACGACGCTTAGGTTGGTAACTAGCTTTGATGACCAACATTTTGGATTGTATTACGAGTACAATGCAGAGGGAAAACTGGTAAGAAAGAACGTGGAAACGGAAAATGGGTTGAAGACCATTGAAGAAACTCAATATCATATACTTAAAAGAGACCGGTAATTCGGTCAATTGAAAATAAAATATTTATGGCACGTGTCATACTATTAATTCTCTTTCTCTCAGGCCTTGGGATCACGCATAGTTATGAGTTAAAAGCACAGAACTGTAAGGAATTGCTGACCCAAATCCTTATGGAGGTGAATTCCCCAGACAGCCTCACAAAAAATAGAGTGTATTTCTTTCATTATAGGGTGCAAACAGTGATGAATACTTCAAAAATATCAGCTCCTACTACGGAAGTAAAACTGTATACTAGCGAAAAAAAGACCTGTATGTTGAACAAGGAGATGGAGGTTTACCAAGATTCATTGGATGCTTTTACAGTACTGTCTTCAAAAAAACTAATATACAGGCAGGATCCTCAACTATTTTCCGGAAAAGATAACCAGCAAAAGCTGTTTGTGGCTTTTCAAGATTCATTACTTGAATTGACCACAGTAAGGGAATGCAGGGAATTTGAGAAACTGGTTTCAGGCGCAGATATATTGATCTCGCTAGAGCTCAACAACAAGTCAAAGGCGGCTTATAAGCTTGAGCGATTAGATTTCTATCTGGATAGAAGCAAAAGGAGGATTAAAAAAGTAATAACCTGGAATCTCCCTTCAGATGCTGTGAATCATACGATAATTACATGGCTGGAGTTGGACTACAATCACAAAATGCCAGATCAATTAAAAGGCCCAGTTGCTGCCATTTTTCTGGACGCTGAAGGAAGACTTCAAAAACCGTATGGAGACTTTACACTAATTGATACCATGAAAAGGAACCAATGAGACCATTAATCTAACAAAAGTGAAACGAAGAAATATACAGATAGTGACACAACTTCACCTTTTATTGGGGGCGTTGTTATTCTGCATATTATTCGTGCGCTGTTCAACCACAAGCGTCATTTCAGGCTCAGGGGATTATGAGGTCGGAATTGATAGTATAAGCTATGATCATGATAAATTGGAAGTGGGGGACACAGTAGAGGTGGAAATTGACAAGAGAAATGTACTGTTTAAAGCCATTTGCGGCGATTCTATCAAGTCTGCAAAACTGAGTGTTTTGCTTAATCTGGGTGAAGATTACAACTATGGGAAGAATGAATTTCAAGTAAAAGTAGCCCTTGATATTAAAGGCATTTCTCCGTCGGGCATTACGCGTTTTGAAAGAAGCCTGGATTCGCTGAAAATTGATCAGTCAGCCCCTGAGCAAATTTATCAGGTGGATTTCACAGAACAATTTGATTCCATTGACTACTTCCGTATAATCATCACTGATTACAATTTCACCGAGTTAGTTAATTCCGATATAAATCTGGAGATTTATGTATCAAAGGAGTATTATGCTTACACATTCAATCAGTACGATGAGACCATACCCCTGGTATACAACCTCAGCGTAGATGCAGCAGAAAATCCTATGACATTGGAGTGGTATTGTCCTTGTGAAATTCCATTGTACCAGGTTCAGGTCCTTAGGCTCTACAATAACAACTCCTCAAAGACTGCGGATGAACAGATCATAGATGCCGAGGTGAATTGGGATCAGGCCCTTAACATCGAAACAGATAAGGATTCACTGGTACTCACAATTGCAGAAGGAGCAGGTTATTACACCTGGCGGGCGAGGCCCATTGGGAATTTATATGATGGAGAAGAAGCCAATGATAAGAACTGGGGGCTGTGGAGCGATGGCCCTGAATCAATGTCCTTCTTGTCATTATCTGGGTATTCGGGTATGGATACAGTTTTCTTTTATGAAGGCTTCGATGAGGATATGAACTGGATCTTCAATCGCAGGTTTAACGAAGACCACAAAATTGCTGAAGGAATTACCTATTTCAGCCCCTTGCTGTACAAGAAACAATCCCAAGCTTACATTCATTCTGAAGATATGATATTGGTGAGTCAGAAAGTTCAGGATTTTGTTGGACGTCCAACCCTCCAGACAATGGCTGCTCCGGTGGAGCAGGACTACTTTTCATACGTAGAAAAATTTATTCAGGATGAAAACGGAAATATATACACGGCAGAGAACTTTGATGCGGATGAAAACTATAACAATCCTGATTCAATTGAAGGAGGCCAGCTTTCAAATTACTACAGTGATGACAACACAGATCTCAGAATCCCTGCCGCAAAAGGCTATCCTTTTACGCGTACGCTTTACTTAAGAGATGAATCTGGGAAGATAGAAGAAACATCGGGGGCAGGATTAACACATGCAATCGGGCAAGGCCGAACGACTAAATTTTATTACGCCAACCCATCAGATAGTGAAATCATCAAAATATTTGGAGATGAAGCAGATTCTTCTTCGAGTGTGGTTAAGATTATCAACATTGATCCGAATAAGGTGGCCAGGGTGCAGTATGTATCCAAATCTGGCCAAGTGTTGGCAACCTGCCTGGCTTCCAATGAAGCGAGCGTCTTGTTAGATACACTCTCTTCCCAACAAAGGGAAATAGTTACAGATATTCTCACTGCGAACATGAAATATGGAGACAATGGCATCCAATCCAGTAAACCACTTTCTTTCGTAGAAGCAACGACCTTGAATATTACGTATGAGATCAATTTGGATGAGCTTACAGAATCTTGCACGGACTTTTGCAAAACCTGTGACTACACGATATACATTTATGTTCATCATATTGATGATCCTGATAATTCAACGGTAGATACACTCATTATATCAGCCTCTGATTGCGATGGTGGGATCTCGGACACTTCCCTATCCCTATCTTATGACCTGGAACCAGGTGCCTACCTGGTGGAAAAGCGTGCTTTTGTGAACAATGTTATACCGGAAAGCATTACGGAAGATGAGGTGAGTGGAACTACATATCGGGACAGTCATTCAGATAGTGTTGAAGAAATATTGGAGGAGCAGTTCGCAGAGGTACTCGATACCATATATGCCTATCTCGAAGATTATGATCTGGATAACCTCTATGCCTATCTGGACAATTCTGCAGATGTCGTCACCAATTCGCTTTACACGTTTACCGGGCTCTGTTGCGACATTGAAATTCCAAAGAACGAGTGTAACAGCTATGAATGCCCTGACAATTGGCCGGAGTTTGAAGAATATTATACAAGCGCCTTGAAGGCATCCATTCACGAAATATGGGATACAAATACCACCTCTTATTCGCTCACATTCTATACCCCACTATATCAGGATATAAGTGCATATGGTATCGCTCACATATCCAACTATGAACTTGGACAAATAGATACCCTCATTCATAACATGCTGGAAGATGAAAATGTCTCATACACATGTGACCAACTGTGGGAATGTTGGGTAGGAGTAGCACAGAGCGCATTGACCATGCTTGAATTGGAAGACGCATACGGCGACGATTTTGATTACGATCCCATTGAACAATTCCTTGAATGTACCGGAAAATATTATCGAGATTATACCGCAGATGCTTGGACGGGGGTAGATGATCCTGATGTAAACCCGGGCTACATGTCCCATGCCTATGCATTTTTCTATTACGTTTCGGGAAGTAGTCCTGATTGTGAGGATGCACTGGACTTCACCAACAGTAATACATGGGATGTAGATTCTGACAAGGAACCTGATGGTGACCCTGATGACTATGGTTATGACCCTTATCAATACAGATCTTGGGAGGAATTTTACAATTGTGTTCAGGGAACTGATGATCCGGGCTATTCTGCCACCCAATACGGTGAAATGGCTGAAGATAGTTGCAAGATGATCTGTGACTGGCGGAGAGATGTATTTATTTCAGAGCTAAGAACCCTTTATGAAGACAATGGATTGATAGTTCAGGCGCCTGGGCCTCATTGGACAACATATGACATCAGTATAAGCGATTTTTACTTATGTGTAGAAATGATGGTATCCCATTGTAAGGGTTATTGTGAACTTACCGTTTTTTACCAGGAAGGCAGTCCATATTACGGAAGTCACACAGCCCCAGGAAGTCTTATTGATGGACAATTATATAAAGTGGTATTGTCGGATCCTACACGCCCATGGGGTATCACGTATCAAGGAACCCGGTATGGCCCTAATTTCCTGAATGGAGACCAATTCTATGCCAGCTCAACACCTTTTTACTTCATATTTGGGTCGGGTGTGCTGGGAACGGATATTCAAGTACTTCCTGACAGTTCTGTGATCGACAGTATAGGTAGTTACGAGGAATACTTAGCAGCCCAAAAGGCGATGGCTTATGGATTCCATCTCG
>NVRZ01000184.1 GCA_002401055.1 Bacteroidota bacterium | reverse complement strand
CAGGGCCTGGGCGCTTACGTGCTAAAAGATGATACTGGGCCAGTTGGCAAATTAGGAGTGCATTTGGCCTATGCCATTCATATTCCTATTAGTCGCTACCTAACCGCAGGTATTGGTTTATCAATAGGTGTTATGCAGTTCAGGCTAAGTTCCGGTGAACTTACTCCTGCAGTCTCCCCAGACCCCGCAGTGAGCTCATTGAGCTCTATTACACCTGATGGAAATTTAGGTGTGTGGCTCTATTCCAAGGACTTTTATGCTGGTCTGGCCGCAAGGCAAATACTACCTGTCAGCTTAACAGGAACGAAAAACAAGTTGGCCACCCACTTGTTTATGCACCTCGGTTACAAGTTTATCGTGAACGATGATTTTGCACTAATTCCATCTGCCCTCATCAGGATGGGACTCATTACTCCAGCCACCTTTGACGTTACCCTAAAAGTTGATTGGAGAAATATCATTTGGCTTGGTGTTTCTTATAGAAAAGTGGAAGGAATTGTGGGTATGGTCGGTTTTACGATAGGCAACTTTCTAGATGTTGGATACGCTTTTGACTATACGCTTTCAAAAATCCAGGATTACAGCTCCAATTCTCACGAAATCATCATCGGTATCAGGCCGAAATGCGGTGGCGGCAGGTCTGCAAAGCATTGCCCCGCGTACATGTAAATTATCGTCTTCTGTAATTCTGAGCGTAGCGAAGAATCTGATTTAGAAGAAACTAAAGATTCTTCGCTACGCTCCGAATTACAAGGGATGGAAATAGCATTTTTACATACCTTTAGCTCCCACAAAAAAATAATTAGTAATCTATTAAAGAAGATCATTTGTTATGAAGAGAAGAGTATTGGCCGCATTGGCATTATTGCTTGTTACCGGTTTTACTTACGCGCAAGAGTTGGTATATCCTAAGTCGAATAAGGGCAATCAAGTAGATGATTACTTCGGCACACAGGTAGCAGACCCATATCGATGGATGGAAAATGACACAGCCATCGAAACCGCAAACTGGGTGAAGGAAGAGAATCTAGTCACGCAAAAATATCTGGAGAGCATTCCATACCGAGGTAAAATAAATAAACGCCTGGCCTCCATCTGGAATTATCCAAAATACTCAGCTCCCTTTCATGAGGGCGAATACTATTATTTCTACAAAAATGACGGCATTCAAAATCAGTATGTTCTCTATCGGCAAAAGGGATTGTACGGAGCTCCTAAAGTATTTCTCGATCCTAATAAATTATCAGACGATGGCACGGTTGCTTTAACCAATTTCAGTATCTCAAATGATAGTAAATACGCTGTTTATGGCATCTCAAGGGGTGGATCTGACTGGAATGAGTTTTACGTGCTCGATGTTGCCACCGGAGATAAAATGATGGATCACATCAAGTGGGTTAAATTTTCGGGGGCTTCGTGGAAAGGAGATGGCTTTTATTACAGTCGGTACGATGAACCTGCAAAAGGAGCAGAACTATCATCCAAAAACGAATTTCATAAGGTCTATTATCACAAGCTTGGAACACCACAATCGGAAGACATATTGACATTCAGTAATCCTGATCAGCCACTTAGGAACTATTATGCAATGGTTACGAGAGACGAGCGGTTCTTGATAATTTATGAATCTGAATCCACAAGTGGTTCAGGAGTATATTATCAGGATTTATCTTTGGACAGTTCAGAAATTAAGCAAATCATAAATGGATTTGACCATGAACATAGCGTGATCGACAATTATGAGCATAAGCTGCTTATGATGACGAATAATGGAGCACCCAAATTCAGGTTGGTACTCATAGACCCTCTTAATCCGGCAGACTCCAACTGGACTGTGGTTATTCCTGAGAAGGAGGAGCCGCTAAAGGGCGTAAACCTTGCGGGGGGAACGCTTGTAGTGCGTTATTTAAAAGATGCAAGTAGTAGAGCTTATGTGCATACATTAGACGGAAAGTTGCTGCATGAACTCGCTCTACCCAATATAGGAACCATGTCAGGACTAAAATCTAAAAAGGAAGATACCTTGGCATTTTATTCGTACTCTACATTTACGTCGCCTCCGGTAGTCTATAAATACAAGACGAAGAAAAATATATCGATTAAGGTTCGAAATCCTGAAACAAAGTTTGATCTCTCAAGCTATGTTACCAAGCAAATCTTCTATAAGAGTAAAGATGGAACGCCTATTCCCATGTTCCTGGTACACAAAAGGAATATTGTTATGGATGGAAGCAATCCAACATTATTATATGGCTATGGCGGCTTTGACATAAGTATTACCCCCAGGTTTAGCCTTAGTAACGTAATATTCATGGAAAGCGGTGGGATTTATGCGGTGGCGAATATTCGAGGCGGAGGTGAGTATGGCGAGGAGTGGCACAAAGCAGGAACCAAACTCAACAAACAAAATGTATTTGATGATTTTATCGCCGCTGCTGAATATCTTATTGAAAACAAATACACTTCATCAGAGAAATTGGCAATATCGGGCCGTTCAAATGGTGGATTGCTTGTGGGTGCTTGCATGACACAGCGACCCGATTTATATAAAGTGGCACTGCCCGCTGTTGGTGTAATGGATATGCTAAGGTTTCACAAGTTCACCATTGGCTGGGCATGGACAGGTGATTACGGATCGAGTGAAAACGAAGAGGAGTTCAAGTATCTGTATGGATATTCTCCAGTACACAATATCAAACCCGGTGTAGCCTATCCAGCAACCTTGGTAACAACTGCGGACCACGATGACCGTGTTGTGCCTGCACATTCGTTTAAATTCATTGCAACTTTACAAGAGCACCATGTGGGCCCTAACCCAGTATTGGCCAGGATTGAGACCATGGCTGGTCATGGAGCTGGGAAACCCACTTCAAAGCGCATAGAAGAAGGCGCGGATATTCTGTCATTCCTATTTTATAATCTGGGAATGAAAATGGGAAACTGATAGTAATTACAGATTTGTGATATCGCTGGATGATCACGCCTCGCACCTGGTATTTACAAGATGCCGGGAAGATCCCGGCTCAAGGACCGGGAATGGTCCGGCATGACATGTAGGAGCAAGAAATAGTGCATAAGCCGGTAGCTGTCTTCGCGGACTTGCCTGCGGCAGGCAGGCTTGATCCGCGAACTTCCATGGACATACTCAGAAATTGAAGATTCGTTCAATGAACACATACTACGTATACATTTTAACCAACTTTACTAAAACGACTTTGTACACGGGAGTTACTAACGATTTAGAGCGGCGAGTTAGAGAGCATAAGGCTAAAATAAATGAAGGATTTAGTGCAAGATATAATATCACAAACTTGGTATGGTTTGAAAAATACAATGACATAAAAAAGGCAATTGAAGCGGAGAAAAAGATCAAGAAATGGCGAAGAAAGTGGAAAGAGGAATTGATTAGTAAATTCAATCCACCTTGGGAGGATTTGAGCAAGGGTTGGGATCTGCATGATGCCGGATCAAGTCCGGCATGACACGTAGGAGCAAGAAATAGTGCGCAAGCCGGTAGCTGTCTTCACGGACTTGGCTGCCGTAGGCAGGCTTGATCCGCGAATTTGACTGCTGTCAGGCAGGCTCTTAAAAATAACCACTTAAGCCTAATTCAAAGGTTCGATTAAATATTAGTGTTCAAAAGAAGCCGGGAATAGTCCGGCATGACACCAATGAACGATGTCTTCGCGGACTTGATCCGCGAACTTGCCTACGGCAAGCAGGCATTTAAGGCAAACTTATAGAAGATAAACCCAAATCCAATTCTCAGATTCAGATAATCAAGAAATTCAAAAGATGCCGGATCAAGTCCGGCATGACATCAATAAACAAGGGTTAGCACTCAAAACCCATAGTTGTCTTCGCGGATCAAGCCTGTGAACAATGAATTGGAAGGCTCTTGCTTACGACTTGGTCGGCGCGCCCCTTTTGGCGAAGTATATAATGCCCGTTACCCCAAGTAGGAACATAAATGTAGAGATAATCTCTGCTTGGGTAATGTTGTTGCCAAAAATCTCATAGACAGTATTTATTCGGATTTTTTCAATAAAAAATCTTTCAACTCCATTAAATACCAGATATATAGAGAATATCATTCCAGGGATGGTAATTCTTTTTCGAATTGCCCATAGGATTGCGAATATGGTCAAAGCCATTGCGGTTTCGTATAAAGGCGTAGGAAAGGCCTTCCCAGTTTCGCTATTAAGTCCCTTCATCGCAAAGTCCCGTTGAAGATCTATGCCCAATACATTGTTCGGATAGTCATAGGCCCAAACCCATTCTGGCATAAAAGATAACCATGCTGGCTGAGGCATGTCATTGGGAATTCCCCAATCACCGTCACCCGCTACCTGACAACCAATTCTTCCCACACCATAGGCAAGAATTAAACCTGGTGCACCTGCATCCAACATATGCAATACGCCAACGCCCTTTTTTCTCATATAATAGAGAACTGCTCCAGCACCGCAAATCATTCCACCATAAAAAGTAAGTCCGCTAAAGGATACCAGCATCCCTATTGGATCATCAATAAAATCATCCATGTTTTCCAGGTTATGAAAAATCTTTGCGCCGAGTAGTCCGGCCACAGCGGCTATTATGACAATATTCCCTATCAATTCATGTGGATGTACTACTATGTCCTCGTAAACAGGTGTCTCAAGCTGAACCCTCTTTTTGTCATAAAACTTCAGGAATGCTGAAATCGCAAGACCAGCTATTCCACCGATCAGGCTGCCTTCAAATGAAAGAATGTAGTCCTGCGGATTAATCACGAAATCAGAGTAGCTAAGCAGTGCATACAGCAATTTATATCCAACAAGAAAACCAATAATACCAGATAAGAGAAGATCCATTAATGAAGCTGGCGCGCCTTTAAGCACTTTGTCAATTGTCGAGTGAACGAGCCCCTCAGATTCCTTTCTTTTCAACTCCTCAGCCAACGCATAGCCGCCGAGCAGAAATGAAATAGCCACAAAAAACCCGAAGCTCTGAATAGGAAGCGGCAGGTCTATGCCAAATAAATCGAGAAGTAAATCAGATATTCTTGGATACATTAGTTGTGCATGGGTAAGGTAACGGTTTCTAAAACTGACTCAGCTGCCACAATATTGTTTTGATCAAATAAATTTCCCTCCGAATCAAATTTTGTTGGATGGACCTCCATAACCTTATTGATGAGCAAAGGGTCAAAAGGAGTAGATACTTTAATATAGTTCTCAGAAAATCCGTGAATCATTCCTGAACTTTGCTCACTTTCGAATAGCACATTCATTGATTCATTTATATGGTTTTTGTAAAATGCCCTCTTCAATTTGATCGATAATACTTGAAGCATTTTACTTCGCTCCAATCTTACTGCCTTTGGTACTGCCTTGTTCATTTCACTGGCAAGCGTATTGGCTCGCTCGGAGTAGCTAAACACGTGTAAGTAAGACACTCCCAGACCACGAACGAAGTTATAGGTCTCCATGAAATCTTCTTCCGTTTCGCCTGGAAAGCCAACAATTACATCCACTCCGATGCAACAATGTGGCATTAACTGCTTGATCCTTTTAACGCGGTCAGCGTAGAGTTCCTTCAGGTATCTACGTTTCATCAATTTTAATATTCTGTTGCTACCTGACTGCAGAGGAATATGAAAATGAGGCATAAACCGCTTTGACTCACTCACAAATTTGATAATCTCATCATTGAGAAGATTTGGCTCGATAGAAGATATTCTGAATCTATCTACGTCATCCACACTGTCCAGCTCTCTGATCAGATCAATGAAATGTTCAGCATGATCAAAACCATTGTTCTTGCCAAAGTCACCAATATTAATTCCCGTTAGAACGATTTCCTTTATTCCATCCAACCCCAATTGTCGTGCTGACGTTACGAGATTTTTGATGGTATCACTTCTACTCGAACCTCTGGCCAATGGAATTGTACAAAATGAACAGGAATAATCGCAGCCATCCTGTGCCTTTAAAAAAGCCCTTGTACGATCTCCTTTTGAATGTGAAGGAATAAATTCATTTACATGATCAATCTCGCATGAGTAAATTTTGGCTGCACCATTTTTTTTATAGTTCAGGAGGTGCTCTGTAAGCTTAAACTTATCTGCGGCTCCCAGGACCATGTCCACACCTGGTATGTCGGCTATTTCTTCGGGTTTAAGCTGTGCAAAACATCCGGTTACCGCGATAATTGCATCTGGAGAAATCCGTCTTGCACGATTCACGACTTGTCTGCATTTTCTATTTGCATTCTCCGTTACAGAGCAGGTATTAATGACAAATACATCAGGCATGTCATTGAACTCAACCTTATCAAAGCCTGCCTTGTCCAAATCTCTAGCGAGCGTAGAGGTTTCAGCAAAATTTAGTTTGCATCCGAGTGTGTGATAGGCTACTGTAGCTCCTTTTTGCATAATGCTGCAAAAGTATCAATTCTTGCTCAGACAGCTAAGGCAATTGAGTAACAAATGGTTTACCATGTGTTAGGCCAATTAAATAATTACTTAGGGCGGGAACAGGACTTAATGCGGAGAGTGTATATTGAATCAATCGCTCATTAAAGAACAAGTGTTGTAGAGTACGCCCCACTTTA
>NVRZ01000183.1 GCA_002401055.1 Bacteroidota bacterium | reverse complement strand
AAAGCCGTTTTTTGAGTATCTCTATGTGGCGGTTTTGCGGTGATACCGCATAAATAGATCGCCTCTATTAAAAAAGAATCGGCCGTTCTAAATATCGAACCGACATTGTTTAAACTCCTAACATTATCCAATACCACAACTATTGGATTCTTTTTTGTCTGCTGAAACTCCTCTATAGATTTTCTGTCAAGCTCTGAATTTGTCAACTTTCGCATCCTTTCAAAAATAAATTGAGGTGAATATAAATAATTCTCATATTTAGAATTAATTTTAAGCCCTCCCACAAACGATGTGAGGGTCTATAGTACCACGTTTTGACAGCAAATACCAAAAAGAAGATAGCGGAGACACCCTTAATGAAGCAATACAATTCCATCAAGGCCAAGCACCCTGATGCGTTGTTGTTGTTCAGGGTCGGTGATTTTTACGAAACTTTTAGTGAGGATGCGATAAAAGCTTCCAAGGTATTGGGGATCGTACTCACGAAAAGGGCCAACGGTGCAGCATCTTTTGTTGAATTAGCCGGATTTCCACATCATTCATTAGATACTTATTTACCTAAATTGGTTCGTGCTGGATTAAGAGTTGCTATTTGCGACCAGCTGGAGGACCCAAAGCTTACCAAAAAAATTGTTAAACGCGGAGTAACGGAATTGGTAACACCGGGTGTTTCATTTAATGATAACGTACTCGAACAAAAATCGAACAACTTTTTAGCAGCGTTACATTTTGATAAAAAGATTATTGGCATTTCTCTTCTGGATATTTCTACCGGCGAATTCCTCATGTCAGAAGGGTCAAAAGACTATGTAGATAAATTATTGCAAAACTTCAGCCCAAGTGAAGTGTTGTTCGATAAACGAAGAAGTGAGCAGTTTACGGAACAATTTGGAAGTGGATACTGCACGTTTACCTTGGATGATTGGGTGTTTAGCAATGATTATTCAGATGATTTACTGCAAAAGCAATTTGAGACTACAACTTTAAAAGGATTTGGCGTTGAAGATATACCATGCGGCAAAGTTGCAGCTGGAGCGGTATTGCACTATCTAGCTGCAACCCACCACGATCAGACCTCTCATATTAAAAAACTTTCCAGAATTGAAAGAGACAAGTACGTCTGGATGGACAAATTTACAATTAGAAATTTGGATTTATATTCCGCTGGTAACGAGGAAGGCAGTTCATTGCTAAGTGTAATTGATAAAACCAGGTCTCCCATGGGAGCAAGAATGTTAAGGCGATGGATTTCAATGCCCCTAAAAGATGAGGTGCCCATTCAAAAACGATTGAATATTGTTGAGTACATTATCAAAAAGGAAAAGTTCAGAGATAACCTTAAAAACAACATTGACCAAATTGGCGACCTTGAAAGAATAATTTCGAAAGTTGCGGCAGCAAGGATCAATCCAAGAGAAGTAGTTCAGCTTAAAAGGGCACTATCTGCGCTAGAACCTATTAAGGAAAGCTGTAAAAAGTCAAAGAATCAGCACTTGCTAGAAATTGCAGATCAGCTAGATCCTTGCGCAGCTCTAATCGAAAAAATTGATCATGAAATTCAGGAAGACCCACCATTTCTATTACACAAAGGAGGTGTGATTTCTGAAGGAGTTTCGAAAGAGCTCGATGATCTTAGAAGTATCGCCTTTTCTGGAAAGGATCACTTGCTGAAAATTCAACAGCGAGAAATTGAAAATACGGGGATCACTTCTCTAAAAATAAACTTTAACAATGTATTTGGATACTACATTGAGGTTACAAATAAGCACAAGGACAAGGTTCCTCAAGATTGGATTCGCAAACAAACACTTGTTAACGCTGAGCGATATATTACGGAGGAATTAAAGAAGTATGAAAGCAAAATTCTTGGTGCTGAAGAAAAAATACTTGAGTTAGAGTCATCTCTGTTCTCTCAGCTAGTTGAGAATCTGATATCCTTTATTGCACCAATTCAGCAAAATGCTTTCACTATCGGCTATTTAGATTGTTTATGCTCGTTTAGCACGATTGCCTTGGCGAATGACTATTCAAAACCGAAAATCAATGATTCAATGGTCCTGGATATTAAACAAGGGCGCCACCCCGTTATTGAAGCTACCCTGCCTCCAGAAGAAGAATATGTCTCAAACGATGTTTTCCTAGATGACACTACGCAACAAATAATGATCATCACAGGTCCTAACATGTCTGGAAAATCTGCTTTGCTTCGACAAACCGCACTGATTGTCTTAATGGCTCAAATGGGTAGTTATGTTCCGGCCGCAAAAGCTTCAATTGGGCTTGTGGATAAAATTTTTACCCGAGTAGGAGCATCTGATAACATTTCAATAGGCGAATCCACGTTTATGGTTGAGATGAACGAAACAGCTAGTATCCTAAATAATCTGTCGGAGAGAAGTTTAATTCTTCTTGATGAAATTGGAAGAGGCACCAGCACCTACGACGGAGTTTCTATTGCATGGGCAATTACAGAATATCTTCATGATTATGTTGGCGCAAAGGCAAAAACGCTATTTGCGACCCATTATCATGAGATGAACGAATTAACCAAGTCTTTGACAAGGGTCAAAAACTACAATGTTTCAGTTAAAGAAATTGACAACAAAATAATTTTCTTGAGAAAGTTGGTGGAAGGAGGCACTGAGCATAGTTTTGGAATTCACGTAGCCAAGATAGCGGGAATGCCGAAATCCGTTATAACTAGGGCAAAAGATATTATGAATTACTTGGAATCTTCACATGCCAACCCAGATGATAAAGGCGAGGAGTCCAAGGACGCTTTTCCGGAAAAGGAAGATCTTCAACTTAATTTCTTTCAGCTAAACGACCCATCTTTGGAAAGAATTAAAGATGAAATTGACGATTTAGACATTAATACACTTACCCCGATTGAGGCCTTACTTAAAATAAATGAGCTGAAAAAAATGCTTCCGGAAAACTAATTACTCTCCTAGCTTCTTTTTCTTCTGAATTTTTTGATTTATTATTATTTTCCTCTGGGTTTTTTTAATTAGAAAAAATGCGGTACGTTTGAATTTCAAAGAGGTAAGACCCCAGATAACTATGAAGAATTTATATGCCATTGTATGGTTGATTTTTGCTATGTGTGGCTCTTTGTGCTGCCCGAAAGAGGTTTATTCGCAAAACAAAGGCTTTGAAACCAAGTACATCATGGGCGGTGGTGAGGAACTAATGATAGAGGATGCGGAGTGGTTCATGGGTTCATATGACTATCTCCGAGCACTTCCTGTTTATGTTAAACTAGATATTCGATACCCTGGCGTAATAGAATACAAATATTACGCTGGCATGTGTTATTTGCATAAATACGATGAACAGGATAAAGCCATCTCATATTTTTTAAGAGCATATAAGAAGAAACCAGAACTCCCGGATATCGAGTATTATATAGGCATCGCATACTTTGTTAACTATCAATTTGATAAGGCAATCGAATATTTTAAACAAGCTACAGATAGTAAGAGTGTATCAGGTAAACTAAAAGAAACCATTCCCAGGCTGATCAAAAACTGTAAGAATGCCAAAATTCTGGTGGCGAATTCGAACGAAAAATACGTGACTATTGAGAATTTGGGAGCACCATTAAACACAGAATATTCTGAGTACGTTCCTCTGGTATCATATGATGAATCAGTGATGATTTTTACCTACAAAGGAAAGAGGAGCAATGGAGGGATGCACGACATGTATGGAGAGCCAGATCCAGAAGGAGATTATTATGAGGATATCTTTGTTTCATATAAGATGGGCGATAAATGGTTGGATCCAGACGATATCGGTTACAGATTAAACAGCACCTGGCATGATGCTGCAATGGCCCTTTCCCCAGACGGGCAAAGATTGTATGTGTATAAAGACACAAAAGGAGGGGATTTATACGTGAGTAACTTATCTAGAAAGACCTGGTCGGAGCCTATTCGACTGGAAGGAGATGTAAACACTAAACATTGGGAAGGACATGCTAGTTTATCTGTAGACGGTAAGTTCCTGTATTTTGCTAGCGATCGACCGGGAGGAATTGGTGGCAAAGACTTATATGTTGCGGTGCATATGGGCGGCAATGCATGGGGTAATATTAAAAACTTGGGACCCAAATTCAATACAGAGTACGATGAGGATGCTCCATTTATACACGCAAATGGAGAAATGTTGTTCTTTAGCTCGCAAGGGCACAATAGCATGGGTGGTTACGATATCTTTCGCTCTCAACAGGAAAATGGCAAATGGCAGAAAGCAGTTAATCTGGGTTATCCTGTTAACACACCGAATGACGACTTATATTATACGGTGAATCCGAGCGGAGATAAGGCATACTTTTCTTCCACAAGAAAGGGTACGTTAGGCCAAAACGACATATTTGTTGTTAAGCCGGGCATACTTCATGAGAGGCCAGTTCTTGCCCTTGTAAAAGGAATGATAAAGTACGGTGGGCGAAATGCCGAAGCAACAATAAATGTAACAGATCAATCTGATGGGGAATCATACGGATCTTACAAGTCTAACTCTGCGAGTGGTAATTTTGTCGTCCCACTGCCTCCAGGAAATGAATATAAATTAGAGTTTCTTTATAAGGGTAAAATTGTTCATACCGAGCTCATAGAAGTTAATACGTTGGCCGTTTATGTTAATGTGGAGATAGATATTGAGTTGTCTAAGAAAAATCCTGACATCAACTCCACTGACATAATCCAAACAGCATTAGACGAAATGCTTCCTCAAGCTAAATTGGATCAAGAGGCTTGGGCAAAAACTGAGAAGGAAAGGCAAACTGATTTGACGGTTGCGGCAGAGGCAACGGCAGCTATTGAGGAAACATCTATTGAAGAGCCACCTGTTGAGGAACGACCAATGGTTGAAGAAACATTAACTGAGGAAGTAGAAGTAATTGAAGAAACACCAGCTGACTCATCAGACGAAGCTTCAGCGAAGTCTGAGGAACCCGTTGCTGAAGAATCTATTGGCGTGGAGGAATCATTTGCTGAAGAAACGGTTGTGGTTGAGGAAACTCCTACTGACGCATCAGACGAAGCTTCAGCGAAGTCTGAGGAACTCGTTGCTGAAGAGACGGCTGCGGCAGAAGAAACTCCAGCTGACTTGTCCGCCGAAGCAACGGCAAAGGAGGAGGAACCTATCGTGGAAGAAATTGTAGCGGCCGAGCAAACTCCAACTGAGGAAGTACCATTAATTGAAGAAACAGCAGCAGAGGATCCAGTCGTAGAAGAAACTCTTGCGGTTGAAGAAACACCCGTAGAGGAACCAGTTGTGGAAGAGACCGCTGCGGTTGAAGAAACACCTGTAGAAGAACCTGTTGTGGAGGAAACTACTGCAGTTGAAGAGTCCGTTGCTGAGGAACCAGTCGTGGAAGCATCAGTTGCGGTTGAGGAAACGGCAGTTGAAGAACCAGTCGTGGAAGAATCAGCTGCGGTTGAGGAAGCGGCAGTTGAAGAAGCAGTCGTGGAAGATTCAGTTGCGGTTGAGGAAGCGGCAGTTGAAGAAACGGTCGTGGAAGAATCAGCTGCGGTTGAGGAAGCGGCAGTTGAAGAAGCAGTCGTGGAAGAATCAGCTGCGGTTGAAGAAACTCCTATAGAAGAAACTGTTGCGGAGGAAACCACAACTGCGATTAAAGAAACTCCCGGAGAAGAAACTGTTGTGGAGGAAACTACAGCTGCGGTTGAAGAAACTCCCGTAGAAGAAACTGTTGTGGAGGAAACTACAGCTGCGGTTGAAGAAACATCTACTGAAGAGCCGGTTACAGAACCTGCACGAACGACTGAAGTCGTTCAGTCGGGCGGGGAAACGGATACGGATACGGATACGGATACGGATACGGATACGGATACGGATACGGATACGGATACGGAAGAAGTAGAACCTGAAGAAACTGTAACGGAAGAAACAACAACTGAAAAAGTAGCTGCCGAACCTGCTACGGAAGAAGCGGCCACTGAAGAGTTTGTTGAGGAACCAGCGAACGAGGAATCAGCCACTAAGGAAACTGATGTAGTTGAGGAAACAGTAGTTGAGGAACCTGCCGTGGAAGAAACCGTTGCGGTTGAGGAAGCAGTGGCAGAAGAAAAAGTTTTGGAAGAGCGTGTATCTGAAGTTCATTCGGATAACTTGGATATGAAATTGGATAACGTTTTATTTGGTTTCGATATGTCAGCCATTCCACCTGCTGCAATCATTGAGCTAGACAAATTGGTCTCTGCATTAAAAAATGACAGCGGTCTAAAAATCGAAATCAACGGCCATACCGACCATGTTGGACCTGACAGTTACAATCAGAAACTATCGCTAAGGCGGGCAAATTCTGTGGCCAATTATTTAAGTACCAAAGGAATAAGCAAGAATAGGATGATCATTAATGGCTTTGGTGAATCTAAACCAATTGCCCCAAACGCACATCCTGATGGCACAGACAATCCCACGGGAAGAATGAAAAACAGGCGAACAGAAATAAGAGTTATTCAAATAGTGAGATCCAATCATCCCCTGTTTTTTCATCAAATAATGGAAATTGTTTAGAAAGCTAAAAGGCTGACCAAGTAAATGAATACATTGGAATTAAAGATATAGA
>NVRZ01000182.1 GCA_002401055.1 Bacteroidota bacterium | reverse complement strand
GGTTGCCTTAAATAAGTTAGGGCCTAATCGATCAACGTAACATGCCCAATATACATATGCGGATAATTCTTGTAGTCAGTTAAGTTGATCACGTATATGTATACATCCTGTTGTGCTTTTCGCAGGCCGTTGTTGGCGTGTCCATCCCAACCATGGTTCAAATTCCTTGAAGTAAAAATATGATCACCCCAGCGGTTGTAAATTACCATCTCAAATTGCTTAATTCCAATGCCCTTGCCAAAATAGGTGTCGTTATACCCATCTCCATTGGGAGTAAATGTATTGGCAATAAAAAATGAAAAACCAGGCTCAACATATACATCGCCATAGGCTGTGTCGGCACATCCAAGGTCATTGTACACAATTTGCATTACAATAAAGTGCCCCGAATCAGGAAATGAAAAAGTATTGTTACAAGGTGATATGGTGTCACCACCACTTGTTATAAGTATACAATTCAGAGCTCCTTGCGAGATATCCGTAACGGTTACGGTTGGGTCATAGATGGTTACTTTTTCGGGCACTATGAGCATTCCCGCGGTAGGAATATCGTATACTAGTACATTAGTTGATGTGCTCATTTGTGCGGTGGTCTTACAAAGCCCATGCGTTATGTCCAGGGTAACCGTATAGCTTCCAGAATTTTGATAGGTATGAGCCACACTGTCCGTCGTCGCAAAATTATCCGCTCCCGAAGTGGGGTCACCAAAAGTCCAGAAATAGGTAACGCTCGTGTCCACCGGGGTAGAGTTGCTAATAAATTCGGCAGTAAATGGCCGGCATCCCGCACTTTCTGGTAGGTATATGGAAGCAACAGGAATTGGGATTACCTCAACTGTAACACTGTCAGTATTGGGACATCCAATCGAATCAAATGCGGTTACCCAAAAAGTACTGGTAACTGTTGGGTTTTCAATAGTGGATTGCCCAGGCTTGGCATTGTTCCAAATATAGGTAGCACCTCCAGATCCTGTTAATACAACAGATTCACCCTGGCAAATAGTTGTGTCAGGGCCCGCATCGGCAGTTGGAGCTAGATTGACAAATACAGTTACCTGTGCAGAATCACTACAACCGATTAGATCAGAAACAATCACAAAATAAGTTGTGCTCGAATCAGGGGATACTTCAATGTCGGCGGTTGCCTCGGAGGTGCTCCATAAATAGAATGTCGCGCCACTCGCGGTTAGTGTAACGATGTCGCCCTGACAAATGGTTTGGTCGGTCCCTGTTATGGCGATGGGAACAGGATTAACGGTAACAATAACAGAATCATCATCATCGCAAGTTCCGCTAGATACATTTACGTAATACACTATGGTCGAGTCCGGTGTGATGGATGGGTTCGCAATAAATGGGTCGCTGAGACCTCCTTGGGGAGTCCATATGTAATTTGCGCCACCAGAAGCGTTTAGATTCAATGAATCTCCATTGCAAATTGTGGTGTCACTTCCAGCTTCAGCCACCAAAAAATTTTGGACCGTAACTGTGAGCGTATCTGTATTCTGGCAACCGTTAGAGTCAAAAACGCTAACCACATAGTCAGTCGTTATTGAAGGAAAGGCCATAGGTGTTGCCGTATTTGCATTTAACAATGTGCTGTCGGGTGTCCAACTATAAGTTATACCACCCGAAGCAGAAAGAATAACCGTGTTCCCAGTACAAATGGTAACATCCAATCCAGCTTGTGCGGTGGGTACGGGCAGAACGCTGACGTTAACAGTATCTGAGTTGATGCATCCATTCGTGTCCGTTGCAAAAACCAGGTAGGATATATTCGTGTCGGGAGTTACCGTTGGCGTTTGGCAGGTGGTGCAACTCAAATAGGTTGGCGGATTCCAAAAATACGCTGCTCCTCCCGAAACACTTAATTGCGCAGATGCGCCCGGGCACATTTCTACATCAGGTATTGTAATTACCTCTGGTAGTGGATATACGATTACAATACCTGTCGCGGAATCAACTACCTGGCATGTGGTAGAATCCGTAACGACAAGTGTGACAATAAAAGTACCAGTATCGGTATAAACGTGAGGTCCCTCAAATAGGGTGGAGTAGGAGCTATCTCCAAAATCCCAGAAAAAACTTTGTCCGCCAGTGGATTCATTTTGGAAATTCGCGGTGAACGGAATACAACCTTCGCTACTCGGTAGGATATTAAATTCTGCATTAATATCTGACATATCGAATTTAAACGCAGCATTGTTACAATTAGGGCTGTTATTCGTATTTGACCATGCGCCCGGTGTTGTTGGAAAATTGGAACTGCCTCCGCAGCCTCCGCAAACGGATTGATAAACAATACCATTCTTATCAAATCTGCTGGTCCCGCCGTCTACATGTTCACTTACAGATGAACCGCCAAAAAAAGTTGCATATAACAAGGTTTCCGCATTTTTGAACAGCACCATCAAATGAAAATCACTCCCATCAGTCGTCGCTTGAAATGCACTGCCTGTTACGGGCATACCAAAGGTGCTTCCTTGATAATTATTGGCTCCTCCCCATCCTGATACAAATACGTTTTCACATTTGTTAACCAAAAATGCAGATGGTGACACGTTGGGTATGCCGCCTCCCGTACCATATGTTGTAGAATAAATAGTCGCGCTAAGCGTGTTGTTGAGCTTGTGGATAAATTGATTACCGCCCGGGTTGGAATAGATGAATCCGGTAGCTGAATCAGGAATAACAGAATAGAAGCCCTCAGTTTGTCCCAACAGATAAACATTATTGTTGGAGTCGAGCTGAACGAAATAGGCTTGATCGTATGTTGAGGTACCGATATATGTAGCACTAATT
Source organism: Bacteroidota bacterium (assembly GCA_002401055.1). Classification (GTDB taxonomy): domain Bacteria; phylum Bacteroidota; class Bacteroidia; order NORP154; family NORP154; genus NORP154. Next base: position 3,823 of record NVRZ01000182.1, on the reverse strand, counting down.
AATGTGCTGCCTCCATTTGAGATGTGCGTTACGAACCCATCCACATCTCCAAGAAATGTTGGGTTCAATACTCCCGACGTGGTTGGGAAATCAAGGCTCGTAGTTCCACCGCATACATAAACGTCAAATCCTATATCGAACTGTACGGCATAGGCGGCATCGCTACTGGATCCACCCAAATAAGAGCTCCATATTAGAGTCGATAAATTTGCGTTGAGTTTAAAAGTGCATCCATCCGATGTTCCACCACCATAAGTGGGTTGAAACCCATTCACAATAGGGAAATCTGTAGACGCGGTTGTTGTGGCGATGTAACTGTCACCATTGCCATCAACAATTATTTCACCTCTAAAGTCATCTCCATAATTATATCTTGTGGAAGGTGATATATTCAATCCGTCGTTTCCTGTGCCTCCAATATAAGTAGATGCAACAAGCGCTGTACCATCACCGCTGAGTTTTGCAACTACAATATCTGATCCATTCGTATATTGAATAGAACTGGAACTGGTGATCAGGCTTCCGCCATTAAAGGAGTTATCGTATGCTCCAATGGTTATTGGAAAATTTGAGGAAGCTGTGGTGCCAAGGATCAAGAGGTCTCCTGTGCCATTAACAACCAAGCTGTGTGGGCATTCATTCAAACTTCCACCAAGGTAGGTAGCAAAGACCCTGCCGGCACCGTCCGGCGTGTATTTTATTATACCCATATCACACGCATATGAAGTTCCCCCTGCAAAACTATCCTGATAGGCGCCAGGAGTCGGTAAAAATCCTGTGTCGCCAGGGGTTGTGGCATAATTTGCAGCAAAGACGATCCCTCCAGAATACAGATGGCCATCCGAATCAAAGGTGGCGGTAAACCCCCAATTATCAGTAAAAGACCCGGAGTATGTCGAGAAGATCAGTTTAGGATCTATAATTAATGGGACCGATGAATCATATCCTTCAGGGAATTCAAAAGACATGATATCTTCCATCAGTCTAAATTTGCAGGAGACTTGTTTTCGTTCTCCGTCAATTAATTGATAGGCGTAAGGTTCTTGCTCTACGATGTTGTTAACTGAGGTAATCATATGGAGATTACCGTCTTGAAGATATAGCTCATTAAGGCCTTTATACTGGAGTTTTATCCGGTTTGGATCACCATGCGGATTGACGATAAAATCATATTTCAGGTCAAAATCACTGCTGTAAACACGCATGTTTATATTGGGGTACACAGATTGGTAATGCACCTCTGCATACAACTTGACATTTGACGCCCACTTTTCCGGGTCGTTTCCGATGAAATAATTTCTATACTCCTTAAAGGGCTTTGAACCTTCTATGTTTTTCGTTTCTGCGCCCAATAAGTCGACGTTGAAGATATGGTAGCGCAATAATCCGTCGTTGCTCTTATCAATATTCTTACCATGCTTTTTTACATTGACAATGTCCTCATCGTTATAAAAGACGTAACTGAATCCTAAATTCCTGAGGTACAGATAGCCACTTGGTAATTCAGAGAGGTGTGAGATACCCCTGTTCCATTGGCCCTTATTTTCGATAAACTGGATACCACTCTCTGATGAGACAACTGTTTTTGGGTTGTAGTTCTTGGCAGGATCATTCCCAAAAATATTGCTGACAGCAAAAAAGAATAGACCTGCAAAGAAGAAAAGACCTGCTCTTTTCATTATTAATATTTAGCTTGAAGAATAACAGAGATTACACATGTAAACTAACCCCAATATCAGATGTATTAATCGATCAAAGAAACCCTGCCGACTACTTTGTGTTGTTTCTGATATATGTCGACAATGTTTACAATATAAACGTAAACGTCTTGTTGAGCCTTTTCCTTTCCACCATTAACACGACCATCCCAGCCTTCTTTCAAGCTGTTTGTCTTGAAGACCATGTCGCCCCAACGATCGTAGATGTACATTTCAAAATCGATAATTCCATATCCTTTTCCGAGGAAAAGCTCGTTCATTCCGTCCTGATTTGGAGTGAAGCAGTTGGGCGCGAAGAATATATATTCGGGTAATATGTCAATGCTAACTGTAATCGTATCTGAGCAACCGTAACTGTTTGTCACAATTTGGGTAATGTCATAGGAGACCGTTTCATCATACGGCAGAGTCGGATCAAAATAATTATGCTCGTAGTCGCAGAATTCCAATGTATCACCAGGCACTACCACCAAATAGCAGTCATCAGCGCCATCCGACACATCGATAATATTGATGATTGGATTGTAAATGGATCCTTGATTTGGGTTTACAATGATTCCTGCAGTAGGAGAAGGCAGTACGGTTACGGTATCATACTTTGTCATTTCTTCATACCCTTCGCATACACCTAGTTTTATTGTCAAACTTGGGATATATGTGCCTTCAGGATCATAAGTATGCGAAGTGGTTTGTGTGAAAGCAGAGTCTCCATCTCCAAAATCCCATATGTAAACCAATTGGCTATCGGCAATATTTCCACCCTGAGACCAAGCATTAAATACGACCGTAAAAGGCTTGCAACCAACCTGGCTTTCAAAGTCAAAAGTTGCTATTGGAACATCATAGACCTTCGTAATGATACTTGTAGTGCTCTCACAATCGTTGTCTCGGATAGTAAGTGTAACGTTGAAACTACCAGTATCTGAGTAACTATAGCTAACGGTATCAGAGATTGATACCCCTACTCCATCTCCAAAATCCCACTCAAATGTTGCGTTGGGTCCGTAAACTCCATTTGCATCAAAGAAAAACTTATTATCCGGAAAGCACTGCTCTGACTGATACGGAATGCTTGCACTTATCTCAGGAAATACTCCAATCGACACATTGTCGGTTGATGTGCATCCATCATACGTGGTAGTAACCACGTAGTTCGTGGATACTACAAAAGTGGTGTCATTAATTACAGAGACTGTTGGAGCTGAAACAAAGGGATTACTCAAACCCGTGAGGGGCGTCCAATCATATGTGTGTCCCGAAAGCACCGATGTTCCTATGGTAATTGCATCACCTGAGCAAATGATCGTGTCGGGTCCTGCCTCTGATATTGGCAAAGGTTTTATATAAATTGTTTGGGTATACGTGTTGATACACCCAAAGCTGGAAACGGCGGAAAGCGTTACATCATAAAAACCTACACTGTCAAAATAATAGGAAATGTCTTCGGTGCTGTCGCTGTACAAGCCACCCATATCCCACAACCACGACACGACGGAACCGGAATCTAGCGTTGTTAGATTGTCGAAATCAATTGAGTTATTCACGCAGGGTTCAGCTGTCGAAAAATCTATTTGAGGTTTAGGATACACATATATATTTTGAAAAGTTACGTCTACACAGCCTTTATCATTGATGGTTGTAAGGGTAACTGAATAGTAGCCACCAGTAGTGTAAGCGTGTTCTGAATTTTGACTTTGAGATACATTTCCGTCGCCAAAATTCCAATTCCAATTGGTGATGTCACCATTAATAGATACAGAAAGATCTGTGAAAAACAGATCGGAATCTGCACAGGCTGTAATATATTCGTAATTAGCCGTCATTCCTGGATACACATTAACGGTTGAATAAGCCGTATCGGCGCACGGCCAACCAGGATTCGCAATTAAAACGGCGAAATAAACGCCAGTATCCGGATACACGTGTGTAGGTGATACCTCTGTAGAGTATACTCCGTCGCCAAAATCCCATTCATAAAATGTTCCACCACTGCTGTTGTTTTGAAAGAGAACGCTCAAATCATCACATTCCAATATGTAGTTTGGTAGAGAAGCAGTAATTATTGCATCACAGTTAACAACATTGAACTGAAAATCGCGCTTGTT
>NVRZ01000181.1 GCA_002401055.1 Bacteroidota bacterium | reverse complement strand
ACCAAAAAAATCCTGGATACTGGTTACAGGTAAAATGTCTGCTTTCCATAACCATTGTGCATATTACATAAGAAGATAGCGAAGTACTGCAATCAAGCTTTTTATTCAGAATTTGGTTGGGATATTTGAAATTCTTGACATTTTTCCCAACTGCCGCAATTTTTCCAGAACATTCCTGCCCAAACCTTATGATGCTATCCTCCGGTGCTGGGAGAAGTCCGGTCGCATAGAGCACATCTTTGAAATTAAGACCCGCGGCCCACACCTCTATTTCTACTTCATCAGCATCCGGTGCTCTTCTCTGTACATACTCACAATTCAGCGTTTCCAGGTTACCCGGTTCACCTATGTTCAAATTAAAGTTATTTACATTATCAATTGAGTCCGCAGAATAATTCAGCACTTTATCCAATTGCTTGGCTGACCTAACTGACATCCCTACTGTTTGCCAATCTTCCCAATTAATAGAAACGGTCAAAGTATCTGTAGTCGAGGATTTGTAATCTGCATAAGCGTCAAAAAATTCATTGCCCGCATTATACCCGACCTGGCCGATTTTCTCGGAGTCAAGAATATTACCTAATGAGGAAAAAAGCGCAAAGTAATCCAACTTCATACCTGACAGTGCTGCATCCAAAGTTAAAGTGCCAATTACCTTTGGCAGAAGCGTTTTTTGCGACATCATGCGCGTTCTACGTTGTATTAATGCACCTTCCGCTAAACCAGCACAATGAAGCACCCCATTGATCTGGCCAAACCTCGTTTTTACTTTGCCAATACCTCTTTGAACTTGTTCATGGTCGCAGATATCAGCTCTAACGATCATGACCTTAGCACCCTCTGATTCCATAGTCTGTATGTCTAGAATCTTTTTACTTATGCGATCGCTTGGGCCATATTTCTTTAACCATTTTTGCCATTCTTTTTTGGCAGGAAACTTTGATCGAATCATAAGTACCAACCTTGCCTTGAAATTGCTCGCAAGATATTTTGCCATTGAAAACCCAATACCTCCAAAGCCACCAGCAATTAGATAAACCCCATTTGTCTTCAATCGCGATACAGCTTTGCTGGCCTTTTTTAACCTGGTCTTCTTATAACTCAAGGTATACCTTTGATTATTTCGAAATGCGATAAGCGACTTGCTTTGCGGCGCCCACAATTCAGAATACACAGCCTTGAAAAGATCACGCTTATCCTCAGTATCCGAATCACCCCAATCAATATCTATGTTACAGCATTTCACGTTATTATACTCATGGGGAATAACCTTGACCGGGCCCATTACCGTTGCCTTATCCGGTCTAAGCTGTTCATTTCCAATTACGGAGTGCACATTATTCGTTATTACCGCAATTTCGACGGGGTTTGTAATCATTTCTTCCCCAATGGCTTGAGCAATATGAAGTAGACAATGGTAGCCGAGATTCAGCGTATCGTTTACTTCATCAACTATCAATTCCTGGTTGTCAGGCTGACTCAGACTCCAGCAGTGGATGATTTTATTCGGGATATTATCAGATTTAACAAGTTCATTGAATAAGGCCAAATAGTCTGCCTGGTTTTGGGGGTTTATCAAATAAGCACCATCATCTTGTTTAGTAAATGCGGATCCGACTTTTACATTAATAATATCCTGGCCATCTCGTTTGAGTTGTGCAAGTATCTTCCGCTCCCAGGGTGATCCATTTGAGAATACCAACCAAGTCATTTTATCGGTAATTTCTGAACGGCTTGCATTTATTCGATTTACTTTTTCCCAAAACGGAATATAAAACCATTCCGATATCTCAGATTTCTTATTTAACCCTATGCCGTTGGTGCGTGCTTCTCCGCTATCTTCTTTTTTGGAAGGGTGTGGTAATGTCCAATAACGCTGACGATCAAATGGATAAGGGGGTAACGAAACGCGCCCGTTCTCATATTCAGAGTGGAAAGTGCTCCAATCAATGTTTAAGCCGTTGAGCCATAGTTCGCCAATCCTCTTTAACAGATAGTAGTCATCTGGAATCTCCTCCAATGGATGCCTTATAATATTTAGCACTTTCTGGTTAGGCTTAAAGCTCTCATGCTTCCTGATAAATGAACTTAAGGCAGTTCCAGGTCCTACTTCGATAAAAATTGCATGTTCATCTTTCAACAGTTCTTCAGCACCTTGAGAATAAAGTATGGTTCTTCTTAGATGGTTAACCCAATATGTTGGATCCTGGGCTTCACGATCCGTTATCCACGTTCCACTAGTATTTGATAAGTAGGGAATTTCTGGTTTGTTCAAGGTGATTTTTTTCATTAGATCCTCGAAATCTTTGAGGATAGGCTCCATCATTTCGGAATGAAATGCGTGCGAAGTATGCAAATAGCTGTAATTATGCCCTTTCTCCTTCAATAGTTTTTCAAACTCCGCAATAGACTTATGGGTTCCAGATAACACGCAGAACGATGATGAATTCACAGCTGCCAATGAAAGTCCATTATACAGTAGTGGTTTGAGTTCCTTTTCCGTTAAATTGACACTTATCATGGCCCCCGGTGGCATTCGTTGCATTAATTGGCCCCTGTGGGCAACTAACCTTAAGGCATCTTCCAATGAAAATACACCTGCAAGACACCCAGCGACATATTCTCCAATACTGTGGCCTATCATCTTATCGGGCTTAACACCCCAGTGCATCAGTAGTTTAGCCAGCGCATATTCAATTACAAATAACAACGGTTGAGCTATTTCTGTTTGCTTGATCTTCTCTATAAACTGTTTTGTGTTCTTTGTCGGATATAAGATCTTTTTTACATCATACTCTAACAGGGAATCCAACTGATCGCAACACCGTTCAACCTCTTCCCTAAATACAGGTTCTGATTTATACAGTTCCAATCCCATATTAATATATTGAGCACCCTGGCCGGGAAACATGAATACGATGGATCTATCTTCTGCCGTTAAGTGATTAGTTTTGAGGTATTCAGTATCACGACTTGTTAAAATCTCTACAGCTTCCCCAACATTTGAACACAACAGCATTTTTCTGTAATCAAATGCCTTTCTGCCCGTTTGCAGTGTGTAAGCAGCGCCGGTAATATTCGCCTTTGGATTTAGTTTGAAATAAGTTAACAGGCCATCAGTCATTTCGTCAAGCGAATACTTGGTTTTAGCCGATAACAGCAACAAGTTCCACTTCCGGCCAATTGGATGAGTTTGCTCATTAGGGGCCTCCTCAAGTGTGATATGAGCATTGGTCCCTCCAATACCAAATGAGCTTACACCCGCCCTTAATGGGTATTGATCATTTTTCCAATCCTGTAATGCTGTATTTACGTAAAAGGGGCTATTTTCAAAATCTATTCTGGGGTTGGGGGTATTAAAATGCAGACTTGGGGGTATTGATTTATGCTGGACAGCCAACACAGTTTTAATGAACCCAGCAACACCAGCAGCAACATCAAGATGTCCTATGTTGGTCTTAACAGAACCAATTGCACAATATTGCTTTTTCTTTGTATCGAATGCCTGTTTTAAAGCTTCTATTTCTACAGGGTCACCTAAGGCCGTTCCAGTTCCATGCGCTTCCACATAGCTGATACTTTCTGGATCAATATCTGCGGCATATAGGTTGGTTTTAATTAATTCAGCTTGCCCCTTTACACTGGGGGCTGAATATCCAACTTTTCTTTTTCCATCATTATTAATTGTAGATTCCTTGACCACTGCATAAATATTGTCCCTGTCAGCGATAGCTTCTTCAAGTGGCTTGAGGACGACGATCCCCGCTCCATCCCCGTTAATTGTTCCCTTCGCCTTAGCATCGAAAGCCCTGCAATGGCCATCGGGCGAAAAGATCATTCCATCCTGGTACAAATAGCCCGATTTATTTGGAAGTGTCACGGAAACACCTCCAGCCATTGCAAGGTCGCATTCACCGTTAAGTAGTCCTTTGCACGCCATGTGAATAGCCACCAAAGAGGTTGAACACGCGGTGTTCACAGACACTGCCGGTCCTTGCAAGTTCAAGTTATAGGCAATGGATGTTGCAAATGAGGAAGTATCATTTAAAATGCTTAAACCATGTAATTCTGCCGGGTTATCCATCTTCGAAAAAAACTGCGATATCCATGCAAGGTTTGGAGATGCCCCCATATATAAGCCAATTAAACTACTACCGTTATCAGCATTGTAACCGGCATCTTCCAAAGCGTGCCAGGATGTTTCCAACAGAATCCTCAATTGGGGATCCATGTTTTGAGCTTCTCTTGGGGAATATCCAAAAAATGATGGGTCAAAATATTCAATGTCCTCCAATACACTTTTTGCCTTTACATAATTACGTTTTTTAAACAATTCATCACTGATGCCATGATCCAACAGTTCCTCGTCAGAAAAGAAGGAAACAGACTCAACTCCATTTTTCAGATTGTGCCAGAATTCGTCTTTATTTCTCGCTCCTGGAAACCTACACGCGATACCAATAACTGCAATTTCTAATCCGGATCTAGTAATATTTTCCTTCATAATCAGACGTTAGTTCCTCTACTAACCATACCTCGTCTCTGCTTCAATCTATCTCTCCCCTTGCTAACCCTGTTTTTGTAATTGTGTTCATCTCCTGCCCCCTCCATTTTTTTCTCCGCACTCAAATAAGCCGTAAAAGATCTGATGGTCGAATGTTCGAAAAGTGCTACCACAGGAATATCAATGGCCAGGGTTGTTTTCAACATGCTATTCAGACGTATTATGTACAATGAATTACCCCCTATATCGAAAAAATTTTGGTCCACCCCGATTTTTTCCAGATTAAGCACATCTCTCCATATATCGGTAACTTTCCGTTCCAAATCTGTTTTTGGTAGTGAAACTATTTCCTTAGATTTATCCGGAACAGATACAATGGCCTCAAGTGACCTTTCATCGATCTTTCCAGTTGAATTTAGTGGTAACTTGTCTATTTGAAAGAAATAGGATGGAATCATATGTTTGGGGAGGTACTGTGCCAGGTACGTGCGCATGATTGCGAAGTCTAATTGAATATCAGCGGTTAAATAAGCAAACAGATGGGTTTGGCCATTCTTATCTCGTTTGTCAATAACTACCGCATCCTTAATATCCCTATTATTCAATAGCAAACCTTCTATCTCCTCCAATTCCAATCTTAGCCCCCTTATTTTCACCTGACGATCCATTCTACCACCAAAAGCTACATTACCATCTGATAACCACCAGCCTAAATCTCCGGTTCTATAAAGCCGTTCGTCAGGTAGGTAGGGATTTGCTATAAACTTCTTTTCAGTTAGCTTCGGGTTGTTCAGATAACCTCTAGCCAAATTATTCCCAGAAATGCATATTTCCCCCTGAACTCCAACAGGAACGATATTGCTATCCTGGTCTAGAATGTAACATTTAGAGTTAGCTATCGGTTTGCCTAGCGAAGTGTTTTTAGAAGAACATTGCGTAACCAGAGCATCCACCGTTGTCTCCGTAAGCCCGTAATGATTGAAAAGCTTATAACCTTGTCCGATTATTTGATCTTTTACCCAATTTTCAAGTTTTTCACCTCCGGTTAATATAGTGTTCAATCCACGCAGTTTATTGGTGCCTAAAATCAATTCTTTTAGCAATGAGGGAACGACATCTGTCATATCGATATTATGCCTCATTATATAATTGGCAAAATGTTCCTTGTTAAGAACCAAATTCTTATCTGGCAAAAAGAGTTTAGCACCGTGAATCAATGAGCCAAATACATCCGTTATGATTGGGTCCACGCTGTAATCCGATATTGTAAGATAATTAGTGCCGCTTTGTATATCGACAGTTGGGCCTACCCATCTTAAGTAATTAGTTACACTCCTGTGTTCAATCATAATACCTTTAGGTACTCCTGTAGTACCAGATGTGTACATCACGTATGCTAAATTTCCTGATTTAACATTGCCCTTTAAATTTTTGGAATCACCGGTATAAATTTTGTCACCTTCCATAAAAATCTCGTATCCATCCAAAAAAGTCTTGCACTTATCAAACAAAGATTGCTGGGTAATTACCCAAGTTGTGTTACTATCCTTCAAAATATGCTCAATTCTTGGGAACGGAAGATTCGTTGCAATCGGTAAATAAGCGCCACCCGATTTTAGCACGGCGAGCATACTTATGACCATATTTACGGAGCGTTCGATCAATATTGCTACTATGGAATCAGGACGAACCCCAGATTTTTTTAACTGGGCTGCCAGCTGGTTAGCTTTGTGGTTCAGCTCTCCATAGGTGATGTGTTCATTTTCAAATACAACAGCAGTTCTATCATGAGATTGCCGCGCTTGTTCTTCAAAGAGATGTTGAATACATTTATCATAGGGATAGTCAATCTCAGTGTTATTGAATTGATTTAATATCTGGTCTCTTTCGCTTTCGTCGAGAATATTAATTTTTGACAACATTTCATGCGGACGAGATATTACAGCCTGAAGAATATTTCTATAATGTTTTGCAATGGTCTTTATATATTCTTCGCTAAACAACTTCGAATTGTAAGAAAAAAAGAGATTCGTACCATTAAAAGCTGTTATCCCCAGAGTTAAATTATAAATTGTTTTTTCAAATGCTCTGTATGAATTTATTCGTAGCGTATCAGACTTTTGGTTCAAC
>NVRZ01000180.1 GCA_002401055.1 Bacteroidota bacterium | reverse complement strand
AAAGAATGATATAGCTGAAATGCTTTATATTGCAGTAATAGAGGCAAATATGTGGCGGTGGTGATAGCGTAGCCAGCACTGCCCCTATATTTGCCGTTATAAACTATAGGGGGCGTGTATTGCGGGAAAAAAGCAAGATCACTACTCTGTTGAATGGTTCCGCTCAAAAATATTGGTATGAAACGCTATCTATCTTCTCGGTGGAAAAAGGAGAAGTTCTATCGTTGTCACAATCAGTGCGTAAAATCACCCAAGTAACTCTGTCAAACGTTCCGGTGGACTTTAACTCTTCTCTGAGCGTCCAGACTGAAAAAAGAAAAACAGCTCAGTGTTCCGAGGAAGAAAGATTTAATTTTTTGCCACCCCGCCTTGTGGAATAGCCCTCGCAGTCAAGCACATGCAGCACATAAGTATCGTACTATACAACATTGCTCTTCAAACCATCCAAATCTCCTTTTCCAAAAACACTTATTGTGCAACTCTTATGTGCTGCAAGAGCCTGACCCCCTCTTATAATTTTATTATTTTCTTTCTGAAGGTTGTTTTTCCCTGTATAACATGAAATGTATAAATCCCATTCGGCAAATAGGATAAATCAATCTGCTGACTTATCAGTTCTTCATCGCGCACAAGTTTACCCAAAGCGTTATAAACGGCAATTCTTGCTGATTTGTGGGGTAGGATGGTTACAGTGGTTAGTCCCATGGTTGGGTTGGGATAAATTGTCATGCCTTGTTCTTCTAGCCTATCATTTTCAAGACCTACGAATTGGTTTAACTTAATGAGTTTTTTAGCAACCACAACGGTATCAACAATCAGAGCAACATAGTACACATCTTCAGGTAAGGAATCACCAACAAAAATTACAGTATGAGTACCTTGCGGCATTAGTTGTTCATTGACAGGAGTGCCTATCAACTGCCCCCAGCGATTATAAACGAACAAAGAAACGGTATCGCTTGCCGGAAGGATGAAAACAAATGAGGTCGTATCTACAAATGGATTAGGAACAATATCAAGGGTAGGCTCGTTTTGGGCCAGTAGTCCAAAATGTAAGTTTAACAGTATTACAGCAATTATAATTATCCGCATTTTGGCTTACTGTTTTATGACCTTCTTTCCCAGTACCATTTGTCCGTATTGAAGTTGTATCAAGTATAATCCGCCGGGGAAACCTGATAAATCTATTGATACTTCATTTAACTCATTCAGGTTCCGGCTATGGACAAGTTCACCCAAGACATCATAGACAGTGATCCTGCCATATTTCTTGGGCAGGGCGGTTAGCGAAATCAGCCCAGTAGTTGGATTCGGATAGACATTAAAGCTACTATTATTACCTTGTTTATTCTCCACACTGTTGATCGGATTTACAACAGGAATTTCTATACTTCCTATGTTATTTGGATAAGGCAAGGTATCGCCATTCCCGTTTACGGGGAAATTATTACATACCGTATCAACCATATATCCAGATATATAATAAAATGTGTAAGTGCCTTCATAGCTGTCAAATGGAACGACATGAAACGTATCAACAAACGGAACTAGCATTGACATACCTGAGCCGCAGCAATGGTATGAATAAGCCATGATTTGAGTCCCAAAAATTTGTTGGTGATGATTCAACGCGCAACCAGTATTTGGGTATTTAATATGACAAGAAACGATGATCGTATCTTCCCAAGTAGGGTTTTTCGGAGAATACGTTATTGAATCTATTGTCTGAGCGTAGATAATGTTGCCCAGAAATATTCCCAATAATAATATGTTTACTCTTTTAATCACACGTACCCCCCATTCTTTAACGGCTTATCACAAGCTTTTTGTTGGTTATACCATTTTGCGTATTTATCGAGATAAAATACATGCCTGGAACAATATCTGAGACCGAAAATACTCTTGTCTCGTTTTCAGCCAAATACCTTCCTTCATCTATGATTCTGATAGTTTTTCCCGTAATATCGGTCATTAATATAGAATAATTACCATCAATGCTACCAGACAAAGATAAGGTAATCGTTTCGTTTGCAGGATTAGGAAACATATTGAAATCTGGGCGTTCAATTTCTTCAATACCTATTAGCGAGTTGTGCAACACATACAGAGAATAGGTAAATTCAGCTGTGTCTGTCAAATCAAAGGGATACCAGCCAAGTGTAATAACATTGTTTACTGAGTCTACTTTTACAATCTCGTAAATGTATCCCGTTAAAGTAGCTGACGTATTATTGAAGCTACTCAAAATAACATCTGGCTCATTGGGTATGCGATTTACATTTGAATTTAGTGTCCCCTGTTTTGAAATAAGGCCAGGCAGATTAGATTGGGCATCCCTTTTCCATCCATCTACAACCTGATAATCAACAGGTATTGTATGATTATTGGTCACAGTTAACTCATAACGTTTGACTAATTTATTTCCGTTTGATATCCCTCCATAGTTATCGTTAATGACTACTCCTTCAAAATCAAATAGATTAGGAGTCATAAGTATTGCATTGGAAGCCGCTAAAGAAAAAGAATAATGAATCACCTGATGATTCGGCAACTCCAAGTTCTGTAGTGTTGCGCCAGCATTAATTCTTCCATACCCTGTTTCATCATCATAACCTATGCCGGCGTTGGCAGGACTTGTTATATCGGTAGCAAACTTCTGTATCATTTGTTCGCAATCCTCAGGAGCAAGGTCATTGGGCTTATCCAGATGATTATTCACGTAACTTAACATTAGGGCACTCAAACCAGCCACTTGCGGTGCTGCAAACGAGGTTCCGTCAATATCTCCTGAACATGATTGTCCGGGGCCCCAATTCAATAGATTGGTAAATCCATTTACGTTATTATCAACACTTGTATAAAGCTCATGTACCCCTGGTGCAATGTAATCCAAATTCCAACCACAATTTGAAAACTCCGCTCTCCCTCCAGTAGTATCATTGGCTCCCACTTTCATCACCCATTCATCCTTGTATGTAGCAGGCATTGAAGCCCAAATACAGTTAGTAGGCGATGGGCCTTCATTATTTCCCGAAGACACTGCCATTACAACTTCATTTTCAAAAGATGTGCGAATCGCATCTTCCATCAGAGAATTATCAGGGCCACCCCAACTATGATTCATTACATGCAGCCCGTATCCGGTAGGTGATGATAAAGCACCGTCTATTATTGCTTGTGTTATCATGCTCATTGGGGCACCGAAATCTTTCGGGAAACATGATGTGTCATTCTGTTGAAATATCTTCAGATCATATAAAGTAACCCCAGAGTTACCTGTTAAGTCATCACCTCCTGCAATTCCAGGAACACCAAAGTTGTTGTTTCTAATAGCACCGATTATACCTGCGACGGCAGTTCCATGTCCCATACTATCAGGATTTGCTACTGATGAAACAGGTATGTTGTTAAAATAGTCAAATCCATCTGCGACCTTTGATCCACTAAAAGTACCATCACCAAACTCAGAGTGTGCATAGTTAATACCACTATCAAAGACTCCCACCCTTATATTAGAGGAACCTCTTGCAATATCCCAAGCAGGTTCAATATTGATGTTAGCATCAGGGTAAGAGGTAGTTGAAACTAAACTAGACATATTCCCATTCACATATTCAGGGTCATTTGCTCCTTGATCAAGATAATATATGTGATTAAGAGCAGCGGATTGCACATAAGGATAAGCAGTATCAAACTGTGCAACCACTACAGTATCATTCGTTCCATCTGGAAGAATAATTCCAAAAGTTGCGTAGTAAGGCAATAGCTTAACAGTTCTTCCCGTTCTGCTAATTGAAAGAGTATCTGAAGTTGTCAAGCGCGGATGCACCTTAAAACACGGCAAATTACCAATGTTGAAACCTACCAAACTACTGATCGCATTAACCGCAGAATTTGTAACAAAATTAGATACAAAGCCTATTCGTTTATTTGTATTATCAACATTCACATTATTGACGTAATCAGGGTTAAACCTCACTACAATGTGATCATCTATATATTGATCTCCATTTGGTAATGTATTTAATACAGTTGGAGGGAAAGATAAATTGCTACATATATTTTGATGCTGTTTAAGATTACTAACCGAATCTTTTGGGTGAACTGTCCATTGATTTTTACCCTGATTCCAATTCGTTTCTCCTCTATCAACGGGTTCCTTCCTTCGTAATGTCTGTTCTTTTGTTGAACCGTTAGGCGGCACAAACCAACCACTGTTGCCTGGATTAACTCCGATTTCTCCAATTTTATCAATTTGGGTTCCTCCGGTTTTTTCAAGTACAATGGCATCATTTCCGTCAAAACTCATTTGAGCGTCAAGCATATCAGCTTTTGCTTTTATGTCGGGCTTGGCAGCCGGATGTGCTATAACGAATGTAGATTTGGGAGGTATCGTACCGCTTAAAGGAATGATAAGTGGTGTAAGCTGCCCATTCTGAAACAAACGAATGGAAAAACTACTAAGGTCAATTGTAGTATCTGAAGGATTGAAAAGTTCTAAGGCTCTATTCGGTGCATTACCTTCAATCATTTCAGAAATAAATAACTCCTTACAGGTATTACTTTGTCCAAACGCTCCCATCCATAGTGTAACGGCAGCTAAGGTTATAACAATATTTTTCATTGGAACTATGATTTAAAGGGTTAAATAAATTACAATAGAGACTACAAAGTATATGTAAAAGTTTTCATTATTGCAAACTAATTTCTAAAGTCCCGTATAAATACGGGGTGTTCATTTAGCTGGTCTGCTGATCGGGTAGTTGATTCTTTTCAACAGCTCGCCAATCCCTACCAACCATCCAATTTCGTACTGAAAAATCTTATTCAATCCACCCTTATTATTTTTCTTATCCTCCAATGCGCTATGTATCTCAACCAGAATTTTATACATCTCTTTTGCTTGTTCTTTGCTAAAATCAGGCTCCATAAGGACAAAGGACGATCTCCATCTGTTATAGTCAAAGATAACAAAAAAATCACAAATGAGGCGAATTTGCTCTAATATATCGTCCTTATTATCTTGACTATTGTCCTTCCCTATGGTGAAGTACAGTAGAAATCAAGAGTTTATTAACGAGTTCGGAAAGAACTTGAGAAAAATCAGGGAACAAAAGAAAATTTCCCAAGAAGAACTGGCTTATCGTGCAGACTTACAACTAAGCCAGATTGGGAGAATTGAAAGAGGTACACAGAATACATCCATCAGCATGACTTACACTATTGCAAAGGCATTGGATATCCATGTGAAAGAGTTATTTGAGTTTGAAGTTCCAGAAGAAAAATAAGCTGAAATTCACCCAACAAAAAAACCCTCATTACAAGGGGTTCTCTGCTGAAAAACATATCAGGAAAACATGAACAGACCCAAGGCCGAGATTTAATTCCTTCACACCGAGACTCGATTCCTTGACACGGAGCATCAATTTGTTAACCCTGAGTATTGATCCTTGACACCGAGCATTAATTCGTTGACACGGAGCGTTGATTTGTTGACGCGAAGTATTTATTCCTTAACACTGAGCATTGATTCGTTGACACTGAGCATTGATTTGCTGACACGGAGTATTGATTCCTTGAGACTGAGCGTTGATTCCTTGACCCGTAGCTGTAATTGTGTCAGTTGAATATGTAATTATGGCGGACTGGCAATCAAGTAAATTACTTTTAACCATCATTTGAGTAATAGCCTACGCTTCGCTTGCATATACATTTGGCATTCGCTCTATGCCACCGCTAATTCCCTTAATGCCAAAAGCCTATACAAGCCCTTCCGTAGAAGGAAAATCAAATCCCTCCCTAAAAAATTAAATCTCTTGTTTTCATAAGAAACATTGCGGTAGCGAGGAGCTGCCCCCTACAGTATATAACAATGTATTACAGGCAATGGTGCGGAAGTACGATTTTGTGTACTTTGTACTGTGCGTATGCGTGGTTCGTGGTGCTAGAACGGTAAGGCACCACTGCCGTAATACGGTCCGTTGGCAAAAATTAAAATGAAGTCTAAATTGACGTGCATATTTGTTCTTTTTTGTTCGATAATTTGCATAGGACAAACAGTTGACTCATTGGTCTTAATCAAAATGGCAGACTCAACATTCCGAGGACTTAAACTTTATCGACACTATGACTATCTGAATAACGGTGATTTTACTCATGTAGGTTACTATTTTGCACCAAGAGAGTTTAAACACATTAAGACCTATCCGCGTTATGAATATATTTACAAAGAGGACTTTTATACCGGAGAACTTTATGTGTCCGCAAAAAGTTTGTATGACTCCACCTATGTTGGTCCCAATTTAGGCGAAATTAACCCTAACGAGCTTTACCGATTGCTTTCTTCTGACAAAATTCTAATCGACACAGACTCTGAAAAAGAATTGTCCAAAAATTTTTCAGTGACAATTTCAACGGACTCAGCCTACCTTGACTTTAAAGGTAACTGGAGCACCTTTAAAGATGAATTGAAATATGAATTTAACTTATTAGAATCAGGGAATATAGTAATCATAGACAATCTGAAAATTGTTGATTCGGACAAATATGAGGACCAAATATATAGTGCGTATTGGATAATAAAAAAATAACTTTTGCCAACAAACGCTAAAAAAATATGCTGGTAAGGTAAAGTTGCTAAGGGCAGGAGCATTTTATTATATTTGTTAGA
>NVRZ01000179.1 GCA_002401055.1 Bacteroidota bacterium | reverse complement strand
ATACGGTCCGGTAGTTCCGGTAATATCCGTGGTCGCAGACCCTTCAGCACCTCCAAAGCAAGCAATATTGGTTGATCCTGAAATGGTAAACGTTCCTGAACCAGGATCACTCAACACTTCCAGAACCGTAACCGTGCAGCCAGCTCCATCTGTTACCAGGACACTGTATGATCCTGCTGTCAGATTAATCGCCGTTACACCCGTTTGCACAGGAGAGGTGTTCCAACTATACGTATATGGCGTAGTACCAGATGCAGAAACCGATACCTGGCCATCTGCAGCTCCACAGGAGCTTGGTGGATTGGACGTAGTTACCGCAGTTACGGCCGGTGTAGACGTTACAACTTCTGTGGCAGAACCCGTGCATCCCATTGCATCAGTAATCAAAATAGTATAGGTTCCAGCACCCAAGTTATTCGCCGTAGCATTTGATTGCAACATGGCATCATCCCAGGAATATGAAAATGGTCCTGATCCACCAGTTAATGAAGCGGTAGCTGAAGCAACGGGCTCCTCACAGTTCGCTACTGTGCTCGTTGTGGAAACAACAATTGCTGCCGGCTCGGTAATGCTTATAGTTATCGTATCTGCTCCACCTACAGCATCTGTTAATATGCATTGGTATGATCCTGCAGCCAACCCAGTGGCGGTTGCAGTGTTCTGTACTGGTGATGTGTTCCAGGAATACGTATAGGGAGATGTTCCTCCTGCCCCAGAAACAGTTGCCTCGCCGTCCGTATTTCCGTTGCAACTAATATTTGTTGTGCCAGTAATCGTAGCGGTTAATCCAATAATTTGTTGTGACCAGATTTCAATATCATCAAGCGCTGCTTCAACCAGGCTTCCACCACAAAATGGTGAAGAGCCACATCCTGGAGGTCCGATAGAAGTGAGAATACTATCTGAAACCATAAATTTCATTTGAAAATTGGCAGTTTGATTCACATAATCGGTTACTCTAAATGCAAATCGTCTCCAGCTATTGTCAGAAACATAGGTGAACTCAACAGGTACCCAAGTAGAGCCATCATCTGTTATCTCAACATACCAGGGGTCATTTCCTGGGTTCGCTGATGAAGGAGGATCGTTGCTAAACCAGCGGTAGTAGCTAACTACTGGATTTATGAAACTCGAAAGGTCAATTACGGGACTTTGCAAGGTAGACCTACCCCCATCTACATCAAATTCACCTGCAGAACCTGAAGATGAAGTGTTTGTCTGGGTTACTGCGCAAACGAATCCACCTGGTGTGTGTTGGTTGGTCGGAGCAAACTCATAACCGTCTATTATCATTCCTACAGGAACCGCTTCTTCCCACATTCCAGTGGTAGCTGAATCAGTAGGCATTGGAAATCCATAGGTCCAAGATCCGGAAAACGTGTTAAAATCAAAATCATTTGTTAACTCCAAATCATATCCTACCAATATATAATAAGGAATATTCGCTTCTGGATTAACTGCACCAATGGGAATTATCGAAGATAAATAGCCACATATATTATCTTCAACACCTAAATAATAAGAAATAATTGCGCCTGGTGATTGAGCAGGAATTACTCCAGTATAATCACCACCTCCCAAATTGGTCATAACAATGGTGACCCAAGTTCCATTATCGATTTTATAAAACATCTTCACACTTCCAAGGTAGGTAGTGTCGGTTAAATTTAACGTTGCGTCAATATCAACGGCCGTACCAGGAGTCCAATCGGTGACGATGGAATGTGTTAGTGTAGCATTAGAAACTAAGGTAATTCCATGTTGTCCGAAAGCCTGGCAGATTTCAGTTCCATTAGGAGTACCATTATTGATATTGGCGTCATCGTCGTCAGCTTGCAAGACATCCAATAACACATCTCGAAAAGCCTGCCCTTCATTTCCATTTGCAAGAACAGCTTGCACGCCATAATAGGCTTCCGAAAACAGGTACATAACCGTGTCCATATTTCCCATTAAAAGATAAAGGTCCCACCATGCGCCTGCAAGAATTTCCCCATCAGCATGAACCTGGCCAACAATATCTTCCGGGTAAACTTTAGGATTTATATCATATCTCCTGATAAAATCATCTGGATCTGAATCATTTCCTCCGCGTCCTAATATTGGATCCAAGGTAATGGACAGGGCCCAAACATCTCCATAGGCCTCACCCATCGCACCATTATTAAAAAACTGCCCTTGATCCTGATAAAAATTATCATTGATTCCATGTGCGTATTCATGATATATAACATCAGCAACAGTTGCATAGGAAAGGCATCCCCCACCCGCTATGTAGAAGTTAATTGAAGAGCCATTGTAAAAGGCGTTGCACGTTCCGCTAACATCAATATTTGTGGTAAGCTGGAAATCCATACCCGTAAACGAGGGTATTTCTTGTTTGAGATAGTCATGAATAACATTTACATGATAATATGCCGTCAGTTCTCGGATAAAGGCATCGTTGTCAAACGTTTCTGTATTAGCACCTGCTATCAAGGCCGTTGTAAAGGAGGGTGTCGTGCCACCGGTTTCAACATCCGCCCATGTACCATCCAGAAAAAATGTCCCGTTCGTGGCCGTTGTAACTCCTGTAGTGAGGTGGCCATTGGCATCGGTCCAGTAATTCACATTATTTATTCTAATCCTCATATTGGCCAATACACCTGTTGCACTGGGATTGTATGAATACGTTGGATATATGGTTCCGGTTATGTCAACTTCAATTGGCGCTAGCGGCGGAGGAGGAGATGTTGGTGATGGCGAATGAAATTTTACCTGGTTGTCCCTATAAAGTACTTCACCATTCTCAGCATCAACCCAAGTCCGGTAGGAAGAAGGTATTTCATTGCCAATCGCCTCAACCATAACTTCATAGACAAGCCGGTACTTATACTTTCGAAATTCTGGTATAGGTAAAATGAATAAGTCTTTGTTGGCCTTAACAGATAGAATTGTTTCATCAATACCAACCTTTGCCCCTGCCTCTGCTTGAGCAATTGAAATTGCAGGGCTTATGCCAATATTAATATCATCGTAAACATCCGCCCCAAACATAACAACCTTGCGGTCCTTGGTCATTTTTACAACCATTCGGCTAAACAGAACATTCACGCCTTTATAGGTTTGTCCATAGTTTATAAAGCAATGCCTGGATGACAAACTCTTTCCGGTAATGTATAAATCTCCAAAAGGTATATTGAACAGTCCCAGTTCAGTAGCAATGAAGTCTTCAGCACAGGCTTCATAAGTTGATCCCGATGTAGCTATTGCCTTCCCATAGGCCCTATGTGGTTTTTTATTTTCCTCATTGAATTCAACACGCCATCCGCTGTGTTTGGCGGTGAATTGCACCCAGGCCTTTCCCGCTCGCAATTCTTTTTGAAAAGCTTCATTGGCAATTCGAGTATTATTGATGATGAAGGTCTTCTCAACATTCCCTTCATTGGTCTTTACATCACCTCCTGCAAATACAGATGATGAAATACAGGTTGCGTACAAAAACAAACTGAAAACAGAAATTTTTGAATTCATTTGGTGTGATTTTATTTTTATTAAGCCGGTCAAATCATCTCGCCTAAATGCATCCTTCAGTGAGAAAGACTTAAGTAAGCTCGTTTCATGGTTGGCGTTTTTTATTTGGGAAAAATTCCGTTTTTAGATATAAAATACTGTCAATTTGTTCACAAGTTACGAGAATGTTACTTGAATTCAAAGCGATAAGGACCTATTTCAGAGGCGAAAAAGAACAAAATGCTACTCACCGTTCAAAGTATGTTACTTCTCTACTTCTAAGTCAGTTACTTAATAACAACCAACCGCTTTACCGTGGACTTATCACCGGCAGACAGAATCACAAAATAGGTGCCAGGAGCGTAATCATTAGTTGCAAGCACGTAAGGCATGAAATGTGAATCGATTATTTCTGAAATCATTATCTGTCCTTGTACATTTGACACGACGATCTTCAAATCTTCTTCAGCTCCATCAGCCGAGAAAGATACGTAGGCATCTCCATTCGTGGGGTTTGGATATAAATTCATGTCAATACCAAATGAAGCATCTTCTGCTACATCTGAAATCTTATTTCCATCAACAATATTAACGCTGTAATCCTCTACTTCGCCATAATTAAATATCTCACAGGAACTTGGAGAGCCATTGTATTTCATGCTTACGCGCATTGTTGTAGTACCGAGAGTAGCAGTGTTCGGCAAGTCTATTGAACCCGACACAGTTGAACTCGACATTCCACCCTGATCGTAAACCAATTCTCCTACATCTTCAAAATCTCCATCCTGGTTAAGGTCAATCCAAATCTTCCAATATTCATTGTAAACAGTTGATGCAAAGCCAGGTGTTAACGAAATGGTGTAAACATTGTTAATGTCCAGATTGGTGATGATCGATGTATTGTCCGCATATCCACCATCTGAAGCTGATGTATTGTTAATGTCACCTACAACAACTCCGGCAATCCACTCGTAAGTGGCATCGCTGCCAGCACTGGTGCAATAATTAAACACAGGAGCCGCAGGTATAATTAAAATCGTATAATCTTCAACTTCTCCATAACTAAACGTTTCACATGAGGTGGGGCTCGCATTGTATTTCATGCTTACTCGCATTCGGGTTTCACCGATAGTTGCGCCTGACGAGATAGTAAGCATTCCTGAAACCGTATTACTGGAGACCGATGGGCTAAATACCAATTCGCCAGCGTCAGTAAAGTCACCATCCTGATTTAGATCAATCCATATTCGCCAATATTCATCATAACTCTGAGATGCAAATCCGGGTACCAAAGTCACATCGTATGAGCCATTTTGCTCCATGGTTGTTGACAAGTTAGAGAAGTCGGCATACCCTCCATTTGCGCCACTTGTATTGGATATGCCCCCTATATTTACCGAAGCAATCCACTCATAACCCACTTCTTTACCTTTACTAGAGCAATATGTCAGGGAGCTATTGCCTAAAGTTGTAAAAGTATTTGAGCTGGAGAACATACTCAATATTGATTGTGCGCAAACACTCTGTACCTGAAATTCGTAATCCGTAGCGCTACTCATGCCCGTAACGTTTAAGGAGGTGCTAGAACTTGAGAAAGTACTCCACGAAGAACTGCTTACGGCTTTAACACGCACATTGTAAGACAGGACAGAGGCCTGATCCCAATTTAAAGTGGCACTACTGGTTGTTATAAGCGAAACGCTCGGCCCACTTGGTATTGGGCAAACTGCGACAATATTAACAGTATAGTCTTCAACTTCACCATAATTGAAAGTCTCGCAAGCTGAAGTTTGTGCTCCATTGTATTTCATAGAGACCCTCATCCGTGTAGGCCCTGATAAGGAAGCGGCTGACACTACAAACGAACCGGTAACCGTTGCACTTGAAAGAGCGCCAGCATCAAATACTAGCTCACCTGCATCAGAAAAATCATCATCCTGATTGTAGTCTATCCATATTTTCCAGTACTCGTTATAGGCTGTCGATGCAAATCCAGGTTTTAAAGATAAATTGTATGTGTCTCCTTGCACTAGGTTAGCAGATATACTGGTGTAATCCGCATAACCACCATCTGATCCAGTATTCTTATATATAGATCCAATCTTTACCCCTGCAATCCATTCATAGACGGCGTCATTACCTTTGGATATACAATAAGATGACACACTGCCAACAGGAGTACAGCCTAAAGAAATCTTTAAACTTTCCCTCCAGCCACCACTGCCGAAGAGCGCATTCATCCTCACTGCCTGACCCTCTGAAAGCATATTCATGCACGCATCATTTGAATAATCCATATAATTCATGAACATATCACTGCCATTTCCGCAAGTTGGACTCGGGAATGAGGGACATCCTGAATTATCCTGCTTTTGAGTTGGTGTATCACTTACATAGTCATTACCGCAATATGAATCCCCCCATATGTGGCGTAAATTAAGCCAGTGTCCAACTTCATGAGTTGCCGTCCTTCCTTTATCAAATGGGTATTGTGCACTGCCACCACTTCCAAAGTATCTGTAACTTATAACCACGCCATCAGTTGCTGCAGCACCACCGGGGAATTGTGCGTATCCCAGTAGACTACCACTTAAATTGCAAACCCAAAGATTGAGATAGTCTTCAGCCGGCCAGGAATTTTTTCCTCCGTAGCTGTCGTATTTAATATAATTGTTACTAGAAAAAGAAGAAGTTGAAGTTTGGGTGCGGGTTATTCCAGTCGAAGCATTACCACTGGGGTCGCGAACGGCCAGACAAAATTCTATTTGAGCATCCGCCGCTATTCCAGAAAAGTAAGAGGGAGTATTGACAGCATCCGCATTGGACCTTCTAAAGTCTTGGGTGAGTACATTAATTTGAGACTGTATCTGCGCATCACTAATATTTTGTGCGGAAGTTTTGTAAACCACATGTACCACAACAGGAATCGTAATTACAGCTTGAGATCTGCCCCCTTTGCTAACAATCCATTGATTGGTTTGTGTTTCAATACGCTCCATTTTTTCAACCAAATTAGGGTCATTTTTGGTCAAAAACGTCAAATTCTCCATTGTACCACAATTTCGCACCTGCTGGGAAAAGCTTATTGCGGGAATACCAAGAATAACAACAAATAATTTTAAGGATCGTAGATTATTCATAATTTTATTTTGTTTTGTTATCAAATATCCAAATTATATTCATCTATGAATTACTAT
>NVRZ01000178.1 GCA_002401055.1 Bacteroidota bacterium | reverse complement strand
AAAAACTGATTGCTGATAAGCATTCAAACGTTGCCTTGAATTTCTTTGATATTTTTATTGATAGGCTGAAAGAAAAAGGTGAAAACATATGAAAACTGCAAAAATCCTTTTGAGCTTCGTTTTAGCACTGGCAATAACATTTTCTAATAACTTAACTGCAATTGCCCAAACCGGAGCACAGATTACCCAAATTCAATCGAACTCAAACATCACAGTTCTCAATCAATTGGCGGCAAATTTTAGTGCTACGGCTGCTCAAGAAAAAACTGCTGCAGAAGCGTGGGCAACATCCAATGGCTACCCAATCCGTGGACTGACAGCAGATGGGAGTGTGTTTGAAATTATTAGATTGGATGCTAATGGAATGCCTCAGTATTATGTGACCAATAATATTAACGCAGCAAATACGATCTCAACTAATGAAATTTGGTCTGGAAGTGGTGCTAGTTTAACCTTAGATGGTACCGGATATACATTGGGTTTATGGGATGAGGCACAGGTCCAGGGAACACACGTTGAATTTGGCACCCGTGCCACACAAGGTAGTACAGACGGTGCAACTGCGGAGAGTTTTCATGCAACCCATGTTGCCGGTACAATGATTGCGGCAGGAACGGATGCAAGTGCAAGAGGTATGGCAAATGCAGCAGATCTTACCTATTGGGATTGGACCGCTGATATATCAGAAGTGACGACCGAAGCGGCAGGTGGACTTCTGTTCTCAAACCATTCTTATGGATGGGTAGTGGGGTGGGCACGAGGTGATTTTGGAGCTGGTTTTGGGTGGTATTGGTTTGGCGATTTAGCTCTAAGTACAGCTGAAGATGACGATTTTGGATTTTATGACAACAGTTCTCGACAGCTTGACCTGATAGCAAACAATGCTCCAAATTATCTAATGGTTAGGTCAGCAGGCAATGATAGGGGCCAAGGACCTGCATCAGGGTCGACTCATTTTCATTGGGATGCTGTCGCTGGTGATTGGGAATCAGATACCGACGATCATGCTCTGGATGGACAATTTGATTGCCTACCTCAAAACGCCGTCGCAAAAAATATACTGGTAGTGGGAGCCATTGATGATATTCCAAGTGGCTATTCGGTCTCCACAGATGTTGTCCAGACCAATACAAGTTTTAGTTCTTGGGGACCTGCGGATGACGGTCGAATTAAACCGGATATAGTAGCAAATGGTGATTGCCTGTACTCTACATGGGAAGGTACCGATCGGAATGGCTGCGATGGTAATAGTTGTAATGGCCTAGACTATTGCACGATTAGCGGAACGTCAATGGCAGCGCCAAGCGTAACAGGTTCTTTGGCGTTGTTGCAGGAACATTACTCCAATACAAATTCGTCAGCCCTAATGTTGGCATCCACCTTAAAAGCTCTGGTAATTCACACAGCCGATGATGCTGGAACTGGAGGCCCAGATTATCAATTTGGTTGGGGTTTAATGAACACTGGAACAGCTACGGAAATCATTAATAATGATTTTACTTTTTCTGACATTATTCAAGAGTTGACCTTAGACAATGCCTCGTCCGTTTCCCTACCCTTCTATTATGATGGATCGGAACCAAGCTTTAGAGCTACTCTAGTGTGGAATGATCCGGCGGGAACTCCCGTGGCGGCATCTTTAGATCCAGCAGACGCTATGTTAGTTAATGACCTAGACATGGTCATAACCGCCGTTTCTGGTGGAACTACATTCTTTCCTTATTCATTGGATCCCGCAAATCCGGCTAATGCTGCGACTGCAACAGGGGATAATTCAGTGGATAATGTTGAACAGGTGCAAATTAATTCAGCTCAAATTGGCGATTATATTGTAACTATTACTCATAAAGCAACACTAGCTGGAGGTAACTCGCAAGATTTTTCGATTATTATTGGTCCAACAGGTATTGTCGTAGGAACTGGAGATGTGGTAGAAGTTACAGGGCCATCAACTTTTTCACCATCAAAGGGAACTGGAACGTCAGTTTTTAGCCCTATAACTTATAATGCTCAATTTACAGATTTCTACGGTACGAATTTTGTTGTTTCATGGCTGTGGGACATTAGACTGTTGCATTCAAGTGGTTTTTATGATCTCAAAGCCAATACAAGTGGATCTCAATCAGACGCCGGCGATTTTTCAAGCTATACCATAAATTCTGCGTTCACTTTGCCAAATCTGGATTGGACCATAGATGGAAATGGGAATATTGTGGGAGTTGTATTAGGCAGGTCGGAAGACGATCAGGGAAGCTTTAATTCAGATAGCAAAATAATTGGCGTTACCCAACCTCCCCAAAAACCGGCAATTGATATTGAGCAATTAAGCTGCACATCTGTAAAGTTGATATATGCTTCTGCAGGAGCTTCTAGCTATGAAATTTACTATGGTACTAGTTCAGGTGTGTATACAGGAACAGGAATAACTCAGGGTAATTCTCCAATCAATACTGGAACCGCTACTTCTATAACACTAACAGGCCTAACAAGTGGCCAACTTTATTATTTCGCAGTTAAAGGCGTTAATACTGAAGGATCGAGTGGGTTTTCAGATGAAGTCGACAACCTAGTATATGATATCGAAACTTTTACGGCAACTTCAAGTGCCACGTGGGAGCCTGGCGCGGCCAATAATCCTTTCGGAAGCACAACAGGTGAGGTTGTGATTGGTCAATATGTATCCATACCCGAAGGCATAAATATTACAATTAAGGACATGACCTTTAAATTTGGCAACGATGCTGAATTTGTCGTCGAGCAGGGTACTACCACAACTGGGGGCAAATTAACACTGGACAACACCACTTTCACATCTGATGATCAATGTGGGGTAACTATGATGTGGCGTGGTATACAAGTATGGGGAAACCCATCCGAATCACAATTACCGCTCGGTAATACAAAGCAGGGATGGGTAACCTTCAGGAATAACTCCGTAGTTGAAAATGCACGCGTTGGCGTTTTGGCAGGAAGATCAGGTGTCAACTATGGCGGTGGAATTATTCATGGTATAAGCAGCACCTTTGAAAATAATGGAACAGGTGTAGCATTTTTCCCATACGATAATTTCATCCCTACTAATGGTAATTTATTCAGAAACTTAAGCAGTTTAACCCTATGTACTTTGGACATTACTGGACCGTTAAATGACCCTAACGAAACAGGGGTTTTTGGATTGAGGCCCTTAGTCTTAATGGTCTTTGTAGACGGCATCTATACACGAGGTAATATGTTCCGAAATTCAGCACCAGGAAGTTCTGTTCCTGAGAGAGGAACGGGAATATTAAGCTTGAGCAGTAGGTTAAATGTAACACCATCAGGTACGACTCCAAATACGTTTGAGAATTTGTATTACGGTATAATCGCAAGTTCTTTCTTTAATCCACTTGACAATGTATACATAGATAGAAATGTATTTACCAATACCTATAGAGGTATTTTATTGGGCCAGGCGGATTATTCTACGGTAACCAGGAATACATTTGCTCTCGCTGACTGGTCTAATACTGTTCCTTCCACTACTAATGCGCTCAATTATCCTTTTGGGCTATACCTATATGGGTGCACTGGTTATAAGGTAGAAGAAAACAATTTTAATCATCCGGCAACTTATAACTTCAATATGGGTATCATTGATTTCGAGTCTGGAAATAATTACAATGAGATCTATAACAATACGTTTACCAATATTTGGTATTCACTCATTGCGTATAACGACAATGATGGGCCCAATCAATACGATGGGTTAGAAATTCTATGTAATAATTTTGAAAATGATCTCAATGACGTGGCTGTATACTTCGGAGATATTGGTGACCATCAGGGAAGATGCTCAGGGCCATTTGTTCTAGATGCGCCAGCTGGGAATCAGTTCAGTCATACATGTCAACAAACTGGTATTGACCATGAATATGATGTGAATAAACCTTCGGCTCAATTAATTATTTATGCTCATCATGAGGAGAGTTATTCAACAGCACCGAATGATCGAACCCAGCCGCAATGTTATAATAGCACGTATGTAGATTTATCTAATTGTGCTATTGGTTATGATATAGATGAGTCTTGTCCATCTAGCTTTGCAGCACCTTGTGACATTCCTTGCGTACTGACGGCAATTAGTGATTTTGAAATTCAAATTCAGGGATTGGAAGAAAAGAAGGATGGTGGGGATACCCAAGCTCTTTTAGCTTTAATTAATCAAGACGCATCTCCAGGAAAGGTAAAAAATGCTTATCTGGCTGCATCTCCTTATGTCAGCGACCTAGCGTTAATTGCAGCTATAAACAACAAATCTACCCCATTACCTCCAGGTATTCTCAAGGAGATCATTATGGCAAATTCACGAGTTTCAGATGATGTCAGATATGCGCTCCTGAATCGAAATCCTGCTCTTCCAAAAGGAGTCCGAAATCAGATTAATTCTGTTCAAACAGGAACATCTCCCTTTGAAGAACTGGAATTGGATATAGCATTTATAGCGGCTAAAAGGGAAAATAAGATTAATGACTTAATCCGGCAATATCTACTTGAGGATAATTTAAGTGAGGCATTGGATAAAGTACTATCAATTTTAAAACAGGAGCAAAGACCTATGGTAGATAAATGTAGGATTGTCGCTGCACATGTACGAAAAGGAGAATTAGCAGAAGCTCAATTGGAAATAGCAGTGCTGCATCCTGACGGTATTTTGGATAATTTTTGCAAGCTACAGGAAATAGCAATTGAGTTGAAACAACAGCAGGAAACAGTATATGATATAGCTCAAAATCCTGTTCAGGAAGCAAAAGTTCGAGCAATTGCCGCTGACTTATCGGAGAAAACGATGATTAGTGCCAGAAATATTTTGGCATTGGCATTTGAGGAGCCGCATCAGGAATTTATCAAGTTCCCGAGTCAGCAAAATAAAATGGATCCAAACTATTTTGAAAAAAACAATGAGCTTTTGGAGAAGACAGTTTGGTTAGATGAAAATCACACCTTATCGAGTTTCCCGAATCCATTTAAGCATTATGCAACAATTGAGGCATATATACCTGAAGAATCTAATTCAGGAGAAATAGTAGTATATAATCTACTAGGAGTGGAGATTAAAAGATACGAATTAGTACAGGGTTACAATGTGCTTACGGTTTACAATGAAGATCTTCCCAGAGATGGAATGTATCTATACACGTTAATTGTTGACGGAAGTGTACTAGAGAAAAAACGAATGGTCTTTGTTAAGTAGGCACAAGTAATCTATTATTCTATAATAAAGCCTGATAAGTGACTTTTGCTTGTTGGGCTTTACTTTTTTTAAGATATTTAGAGCTCCTTAAAGAATGAATATGAATTCTAGTAAGAATTTTCTTGTCCCTTTTATTCTTCTTATCTTCCTTATTGGGGTAAGCTTTGGTGCAAAATCCCAGCAAGTATATTTCAATAATATCTATGATTATTTCGGAAATCAAGAAACAGCATTTAGTGTTTTGGCTGTTAATGGAGGATATTACATTGCTGGTGCAGCTAAAGACAGCAGTACGTGGCAACGAATTGAAATTCTGTATATCGACAGCTTGGGAAATGAAATCTGGAAGAAATCATATGGTAAACAAGGACATCAGTACTATCCTGGAATCGGAGGGTCGTTTATATCAACGTTTGATGGCGGTTATGCATTAGGAGGTAGCGTTTTGAAACCAACTGGTGATAGCGATGCAATGCTTTATAAGTTTGACTCCAATGGGGATACCTTATGGACAAGAACCTATGGAGACTCTCTTTTTCAGATAGTGTATAAATGCCAGCAAACGAATGATGGTGGATATATTTTGGTAGGAGCTGCTAACAACGGGGCTGATAGTGATGTATTACTGATTAAAACGGATGCGAACGGGTACATAGAATGGCAACAGACCTATGGAGGCAGCAACAATCAGACAGGCATTACGATTGATGTATGCATTGATCAAGGATATATTATAGGAGGATCTACTTGGTCAGTATTAACGGGATATGATGCCCATATTATCAAAACAGATAACATGGGCAATCAGCAATGGACACAGACATTTGGGGATGACTATGATGATTGCGGTGGCAATATCATCCAAACTATGGATAACGGATATATATTTAGCATCTGTATAAATCAGCTCGTCCCACCTAATCTCAATCCTAATTTTACCCGTAATCATATCTATAAATTAGACAGTTTGGGAATGGTAGTTTGGACCCGACCATTTGGGCCATTAACCCAGGGGGGAGGGAATTCCTTTAACAGTGAATTTCACGAGCTAAGTGATGGTAGTTTTTTTATAGCCGGGCAATTAATTGATGCACAATTGGCAATGAGAGGTTGGCTCTTAAAAATTAGTGCCCAGGGTGATAGTTTATGGGATAGGCGTTATGATCGGTTTGATGAATCTGATGACCGATTTCTCAATGCCATACCAACGGATGATGGAGGGTTTATTGCTGTTGGTGACAATTATTATTATGGTGTCAATGATACGGGTATATTGGCTGATAATCGTCAAAATCTGTGGGTGCTAAAGATAGATAGTTGTGGCTGCGCATATTCTGGATGCGATACAACGTGTACGGGCAATACGACATATATTGCCGATTTTGTTATGTCAAACTTCCAGTTTGAAATATATCCCAACCCCGCAAGTGAAAATGTAATAATATCATATTCTATCCCTT
>NVRZ01000177.1 GCA_002401055.1 Bacteroidota bacterium | reverse complement strand
CATGTTGGCAATCACGTTCACTATTGAACCGCCGTTCTCCTTAAAGTATTTTTTGAATACTTCTTTGGACATGAGAAATGTACCGGTTAGATTGGTTTCAATTACTGCGTTCCATCCTTTTTGGCTAATTGCTTCTGCGGGTGAAGGGAACTGTCCTCCAGCGTTGTTGATCAATAAATCTATTGATCCTGCTCTATCTAATGATTGAGCAATGCATTTCTCAACACTTTCCTCTCCTCTGATATTACATTCAACGGCAAAAGCTTTTCCACCAGCATCCTCAATCTTTTTTACACCGCTTTCAATATTTTCTTTCTTTCTAGATGCAAGTATAACAGTTGCACCGAGTTGGGAAAGCTCCATGGCCGTGCGCAAACCAATACCTGTTCCGCCTCCGGTAATGAGCGCGGTTTTACCTTTAAATAGATCTTGTGTGTAAATCGTTTTAACCATATCTATAATAGATTTTCTTTTTTAAGCCACTCGTATGACTCTCTTAAAGATAGAGCCAGTGGCGTGATTTGATAACCGAGTTCCTTTTCGGCTTTGGAGTAATCACATATCATCTTGCCTGTGATCATTTCGTATTTCTCAGGTGTCAATTGGGGTTCTTTGGACGAAAATAGTGATCCAAACATAAATAGATGCATACCTAATTTCAAAACCCAGTTGGGTGTTACCTTTCCAGATTCATTAATTCCAAGAATCTTTTGTACTTCATTAATAACTTCCTTAAATCCTGCTTCAGGTCCGCCCAGCATATAGTTCTCGCCATTTCCTCCAATTTCTATTGCTGAAATGTGGGCTTTTACGATATCCTTCACGTAGCAAAACATGCCGGTTCCTGAGGGAATACCCGGAAGGTCGTTATTGTATACTGCCAAGATTAACTGTGCCCAATTACTGCTGTCGTACCTGCCAATTATGTGTACCGGATTTAAAATCATTGCCCTTAAACCTTGCGACACACCTTTTTGTATTTCTTGCTCTGCTAAATATTTTGTCTTGCAGTAGTGGATTCCGCAGGATTCAGCATTGGAGATCGTTTTTTCGCTTACTTGGCTATTGTGTTTTCCGTAAGCTGCAATAGATGAGGTATAAATAAATTTTCCCACCTTTTTATCCAGTGCGCATTGCACCATGTTTTTAGTTCCAATAACATTATCCCTAAACTGTTCCTCATTATTTTTTGACCAAACACTCGTATTCGACGCTACATGAAAAACAACGTCAATATCTTCTGGAAAAACTGCTGAAAGAGCATCTAGGTCGTGAATGTTCCCTTCCAGAAGTGTTACATTAAAGGAACTGAGATACTTGAGATTTGAAGTAGCGCGATGAAGTGCATATATTTCCCAATCTGCTTTTAGAAGTTCTTCAATGAGGTTGAGGCCTACGAAGCCTGTACCGCCTGTAACAAAGGCCCTTCGGCTCATTGAGATTTGAATTTGGCGATCGCTTTTGTTGTAAAGTCAGATAACACCAGTGCGCCACTTATCTCCGCCCTCTTCATCAGTAATTCGTCCCACCCATTAGTTCCTTCCCAGCTAATCCTCTTAAGTTCTTCCATAGCTTGTGGGCTGCTTTGAGCTAAAGTCTCGGCCAGATTTGAAACGGCCTTATCTAAAGAAGATATGTCAGGAAATAACTCAGAAAAAAGGCCCTTGGATTCCGCCCACTCAGCAGATTTCCAGGTTGTCGCGTCAATGGCCAATTGAGTAAATGCAGCGGTGCCCATCTTCCTCTCTACTGCAGGGCCCACGACAAAAGGTCCTATACCAATTGCCAGTTCGCTCAGCTTAACGAATGCTGCTTCAGTGGCAAGGCAATAGTCCACGGCAGATGCCATTCCAACTCCTCCACCTACCGCTTTTCCTTGAACCCTTCCAATAATAAATTTTGGGCATTTCCTGCAGGCATTTATAACTTTAGCAAAGCCTGAAAAGAATTCTTTTCCCTGCTCCAAATTGTCAATGGCCAGTAACTCATCAAAGGAGGCACCAGCACAAAAAGCTTTTTCGCCAGCACTTTTTAGGACGATGACTTTTACGTCAGAATTATTGGCTGCTTGCTCAATAGTTTCGGCTAACTTATTTAAAATGGCACCGGGTAAAGAATTGCTCTTTGGATGAGAAAATTCAATGGTACCAATTTTGCCCGCCACAGACAGCGTTACCGCCCCTTGATCATCCATGTTTAGTCTTCTTTTCTTTGAACCAAAGTTAAAACAGTAGCCAGTGCAACGGTTTCATCGGTTTCGTCATACACTTCTACCAACCATTTTACAATCCCTTTGGCAACTGGATCATCCTCTCTCTTTTCTTGTGAGATTTTTTGTTTTACTGTTAGTCTCACACCAATGGTAGCACCTACATAAACAGGTTTGGTAAAACGACATTCGTCAATACCATAATTTGCCAATACAGGCCCTTTTCGAGGATCTACAAACAATCCAGCGGCTGCGGAAATAATGAAATATCCGTGCGCCACGCGCTCTTCAAAAATGGTGCCTTCCAGAGATGTTACATCCGTATGTGCGTAGAAGTGATCTCCGCTCACATTCGCGAAATTCACGATGTCTGCTTCAGTCACCGTCCGTTTATGGGTGATATAAGTTTCTCCGATTGCCAATTCATCAAACATTTTCATGAATGGATGCTTAACATCGAAAGTCTGCTCACCACCAACCTGGTATTCATTGGTGATTTTAGTAATTGTCGTAGGAGAACCTTGTATTGCTGTGCGTTGCATATAATGAAATACCCCGCGCATACCTCCCATTTCTTCACCGCCTCCAGCTCGTCCTGGTCCTCCATGTACAAGATGTGGCATTGGAGATCCGTGGCCTGTAGATTCCTTTGCACATTCTTCATTTAAAACGAGAATTCTGCCATGCATGGACGCGGTATTCAGTACGATTTCCTTTGCAAAATCATTATCTGATGTAAACACTGAACTGACAAGGCTACCCATGCCCAATTTTGATAGCTTGGCCGCATCTTCCGCATCCTTGTAGGGCATAACGGTGCTAACCGGGCCAAAAGCTTCTATATTGTGAGGTTCACTTTTACCATGCGGATCATTGCAGTATAACAAGGTCGCAGGCATATAAGCGCCTTTATCTTTATCGCCTGATTTAACTTCCAGACTGTCGTATCCACCATAGGCAAGTTCACACGCACCCAAAAGTTCCTTTACACGTTCGTTCACCTCATCCACTTGAACTTTTCCTGCCAGTGGCCCCATCTTCACACCTTCCATAGAAGGATCACCCAGAGTTACACCATCCAGGCGCTTTTTAAGTGCATCAATAGTTTCTGTTGTTAAGCTTTCGGGTACCAGTACTCTTCGTATAGCAGTGCATTTCTGTCCTGCTTTAACCGTCATTTCACGAGCTACTTCTTTTATAAACAAATCAAATTCAGCCGAGCCCGGTATGGCATCAGGACCAAGAATGCTACAGTTCAGAGAATCCGATTCCATATTGAAGCGTACCGAATTATTTATAATGTTCTCACTCGACTTTAACATTCTGCCGGTAGTCGCTGATCCGGTAAACGTTACAATATCCTGGGATGTGACATGGCTTAGTAAATCTCCGGCCGATCCACAGATAAGTTGAAGTGCACCTTCTGGTAAAATCTTTGAATCAATAATTTCCTTGACCATTATTTCAGTCAGGAATGATGTAATCGTCGCTGGTTTAACGACTGCAGGAACACCTGCTAGGAAGTTTACGGCTATTTTTTCAAGCATTCCCCAGCAGGGAAAGTTGAATGCGTTTATATGAACGGCAGTACCTTCCATTGGGACACATATATGATGCCCGATGAATGTTCCCCCTTTAGAAAGTGCCTCAGCATTTCCATCTACATAAAATGTTTCATCTGGCATGTCTCGTCTTCCCTTGCTGGCATAAACGAAAAGGTTACCAATACCTCCTTCAATATCGATCCAGCTATCTATTTTGGTTGCTCCAGTGGCAGCAGAGAGTTTATAGAACATGTCTTTTTTCTCTGTTAGATGAAGTGCAAGTGCCTTGAGCATTCTTCCGCGGTCGTGAAAGGTCATTTTTCGAAGTGGTGGGCCTCCAACTGTACGGGCATACTCCAGCATGGCCTTAAAATCTAATCCGTCAGAAGTTGCAGTTGCAATTTGTTCACCAGTCACGGCATTGAAAAGAGGGGTTCCATCACCGTTCCCTTCTACCCATTTGCCGAGAGTGTAGTTTTTTAATTTCATAATTGTCACTTTCCGGGAGCATGTTTTATCACACTCTTTTTATCCGATATTTGTATTATTGTATCTTAAAATAGGGGAATCAAAGTTAAGATTTATATTGCCCTAACCAAACGGGTAAGCAGAGGAAAGTAATGGGAACACAGAAGGTTCGCCTGGCGAAAAGTCAGCGACAGATTCAGATTTTTGAAAAGCACTTGCTTAGAGATGTTCGCGCCTTGGAACGGATGTTGAAGGAGGGTTGGTTTGATGATGAAAACCTGAGAATAGGAGCGGAGCAAGAATTTTGCATCATTGACAAAAACTTCAGACCGGCCCCAAAAAATCAAGAGATTCTCAATAAACTCGATAATCCAAGTTTTACAACTGAATTTTCGAAATATAATGCGGAGATCAATTGTATTCCTCGTGAATTTAAGGGTAAATGCTTGAGTGAAATGCACAATGAGATTGATGAGTCATTGGCCATGTTTCAATCAGAAGCTGAGAAGTTAAATGTTCAGACAATCTTATGCGGCATTCTACCCACGGTGAGAAAATTCGATATATCAATGGATAACCTCACACCACTGGAAAGGTATTATGCATTGTGTAAGGCGATTAACAAATTACGTGGTGACGTATACGAACTAAAGATCAGGGGAATAGATGAGCTGATAATGAAACATGATTCTCCGCTATTGGAAGCATGTAATACAGGGTTTCAGGTACACCTGCAAATTAAGGCCGATGAATTTGTGCAGATGTACAACATAGCACAGGCCATAGCTGCGCCTGTTCTTGCCGCATGTGTCAACTCGCCACTATTATTTGGTAAGCGTCTCTGGATGGAGACCAGAATAGCTATTTTTCAGCAATCTGTAGATACGCGAAACACCAGCGATCACTTAAGAGAATTTAGTCCAAGGGTAACTTTTGGTAATGCCTGGCTAAAAGATTCCGTTCTCGAGATCTACAAAGAAGACATCATTCGCTATCGCGTCTTACTCAGTACTGAACTGACTGAGGATGTAATGAAAAAACTAGATACGAAGGAAGTTCCGCTTCTTGAAGCACTCAGCGTGCACAATTCCACAATTTATCGCTGGAATCGACCATGCTATGGGATTAGCGATGGCAAGGCTCATTTGCGAATTGAAAATCGAATATTGCCTGCAGGTCCAACCACTGCTGATGAAATGGCGAATGCTGCCTTTTGGTTGGGGTTAATGAATGGATTTAAGCATGAGATCAAAGATGTTACGAAGCTGATGGACTTTGATATGGCAAAATCTAATTTTGCCAATGCTGCACAGCATGGCTTGGATACTAAGCTCGCTTGGTTTAATGGGAAAACGATATCAGCCAACAAGTTGGTTCTTCGTGAGTTACTGCCAATCGCGAAAAAAGGGCTGAAAAAAGCAAAATTGGACAGTGCGGATATTGATTTTTATCTGGGGATTATTAAAGATAGGGTCAAATCTAAAAACACCGGATCGCAGTGGATCTTAAATTCTTACAAAAAGCTGATTAAAGAGACTACCATAGAAGAAACCATGACTATCATCACCGCGGGGATGGTTAAGAACCAAAAAAAGAAATTACCTGTGAGTAAGTGGAAATTGCCTGGAATTGAGGATAAGTTGCCAGTAGATCATACTACTTTGCTTGTAGAGGAATTCATGAGTCGTGATCTTTTTACTGTTCAGCCGGAAGATATAGTGCCTCTGGTGGCGGAAATCATGGACTGGAAGAATATTAGGTACGTAGCGGTAGAAGATGAAAAGGAGCGATTGGTCGGACTTGTAACCTCTAGGTTATTGTTGAGGCACTACAGTCATAACAGTAATGTTGAGGATGATCCTGCACCAGTTAAAACTATGATGATCAAGAAACCAATCACTATTGCGCCAGAAGCAACAATAAAGGAGGCCATGGAGAAATTTCAAAAGCACGGCATTGGCTGCTTACCTGTAGTAAAAAGTAAGAGGTTGATTGGAATAATAACAGCTGAAGCGTTTATGTCGATAACGCAGCGGCTTTTGAAAACGAGTTAGATAGGAAATGGAGAACACAAATAGATTATTGGGGGAGTATACTGGAGATAGCGAGGGCAAACTTTTTATCATTATTGCTGGTATTCATGGAAATGAGAAGACAGGTTTAATTGCACTGGAATCCATTTTTATGCATTTGAATGAGTTTCAGCCAGCCTTTAAGGGTAAGCTCATCGGCTTGGCTGGAAATTTGAAAGCAATTGGTGGATCCACCAGATATGTTGACACAGATTTTAACAGAATTTGGAATAGCGAAATTATTGATGAAATACAAAATAATGGAGTTGGGGGACATGAATTTCATGAGTATGATGAATTGAAGGCATTGTTGGCTGAAATTGATGCTATAAGTCAGGGAGTTGACCCATCTAACATTGTGTTTATAGATTTACATAACACCTCATCTGCAGAGGGAATGTTCACATTCACTTTTGAAGGAGCAGAT
>NVRZ01000176.1 GCA_002401055.1 Bacteroidota bacterium | reverse complement strand
AGACAAAGAAAGAGATGAACGCTCAATTATATACCTGGGGAAGGATGCTAGTATGTTGTTCTATTCAAGCTACGGAAAGCTTGGCACCAGTAAAGACATATACCTCGTTAAGAAAAGAAGCAATGGAGATTGGGGCACACCTGAAATACTAAGCATTGTAATAAATACGGACTATGATGAAGAATACCCTGTGATGTATCCAAATAGCAATATTCTTTATTTCTGTTCCAAAGGACACAATAGCATGGGTGGCTATGATATTTTCAAATCAGCTTATGATTCATCTTCAGGTACTTGGTCTAAACCGACCAATCTTGAATTTGCAATCAATTCTGCTGATGACGATATCCTTTACCTGACTACACCAGATGAGCTTACTGCGTACTTCTCTTCCAAGCGGTCAAGTATTCTAGGGAAAATCAATGTATACAAGGTAAGGCTCAAAGAAAGGCCAGGTGAAGCTCCCATTGTTGCATCTACTGCAGAAATTATCTCAAAGGAAACTGGAGAACTAGAAAATATTGAAGAAATACAAGCACTCGCGCAATTGGATGTTAATGCTACTGAAGAAGAATTCAATGAACCGACCTCCGTCACTTCGAAAACTCAAACAACCGAAGAACCAATAGAAGCTGAAACATTCACTAATCTATCAAACGAAGATCTTATTAAGGCGGGCAATAATTATGTGCAGAAAATTAAACAGGACCAAGTCAAATTAAGCAAGGAAGCGGAAGTATCATTTGCTGTTGCTTCTGATAAAAAGGAGAATTCGCAAGAAAAGTTAACTGAAGCTGAAACGATTCTTGCCAGAGTTGAGAATATAAGTGACCCAGGCCAGAAACAACTTGCACTTCAAACGGCCGAAAACTTAAAAGAAGAGGCAAAGCAGCTTGAAAGGCAATCTGAAATTGCTTTTGAAATGTCTAAATCTCTTGCCATTGATGCGGATATTAAGCAGAAAGAGTTGACCACTGCTGAGAATAACGCTACCCGAATAGAAGCCGCGGTAAGATCAAACCAATTGGATGAGTCAATATCCTTGCTTATTGAGCAGAAAGTGCTGGCCAACAGCGGAACAAGCGAGAAAATTGGGGTGGAAGAAATGACAAGGAAGATGAAGCAAGATGCAGACATAAAAGAATCCTTGGCCAGTGAATCATATGAAAAGATTCAGTTCATGGAAAATGAAATTGCAGAAATTAATGATGAGATAGTTAACCTAAACGAGCAGGCAGAAAGCACCAAAGATCCGACTATTAAGGAAGAGATATTAAGGCAGGCAGAGGAACTGGATGGAGAAATGAAGGATACAGAAACGGAACTACAAAAGACTTATGCTGACGCCAAAGTTTTTGAACAAGAATCTAAGGCGCTAAAGGTAGAAGCAGAACTATTCACGGCCGTTTCATCAGAAGTAATGAAGACTTCCAGCGAACAAATTTCTGATCTCGGAGAGCCCCTCGCTGTGAATGACATTGCAGATGAGTCTGCATCACCAGAAAGTGAAATTCAAGTAGAGCAGCGATCTACTGAAGCAGAAGTAGTGAAAGAAGAACCCGCACCACTTGTTAGCATTGTTGCGGCTGAAGAAACTACAACCCAAACCGGACTCGAAAGCAATGAAGATAATTTATCGGAAGAGGATTTGGCTAAGTATGACATAAATGAAGAAACGGTTAATAAAGCTTTGACAGATTCTGAGGTAGAAGCAGAAGTGGAAAAAGTGGAAAAACTTCAGAAAGAAGCGGAAAACTACACCTCAGAGGCCACAGCAATCAGGGATAAAGCTGAGACCATTGAAAACGCAGAATTCAAACAGAATGCCATTAAGGAAGCGGAAAAGTTTGAAGAAGCTGCGGCCCAAAAAGAATCAGAAGCGGCAACTGGGCAATCATCGATTAACTATTATGAATTTCAACAAAACGTGAATGCCTTTGATGAATATGCATCGAACAATGCATACCTCACCGCTGATGACGTAACTGAAGTCAATACTCAAAAACAGAAATCGGCAGCTCTTTTTGAAGAATCGAAAGCATCCAGAACTAAGGCAAGAACAATAGAAGACGCAGACGAAAAGGCTGCAGAATTAGATAAGGCCAGAAATCTGGAGAGTCAAGCCATTAGTGTGCAGAGAGAAGGACTGAACCAGCTAGCAGCAAAGGAAAACAATGCCAAACTACAAGAGAAGAAAAAGATGGATTCTCAGATTACAGACAGTGACTTGGCAATTATAAATAAATTAGAGTCTGAAGCTGACGAACTCTATGCGGAATCCAATAAAATTAGGTTTGAAGCCAATAACATTAGCGATCCTGAAGTAAAACTTACTGAACTGAATAGGGCAACTGCTCTAGAAAAGCAGGCGATACAAAAGCAACGTAACGCATTGAACAATTATGAATTTCAAGACAACTTAAGCAAACTTGCTGCGGCGTCTGGATCAGGCGAGCAATTATCACCCACCCAGATGTCCCGCCTTGAAATACTGCAAGAGGAATTCAACGATTTGCTGAAACAATCAATAAAAGCAAGAGTTGACGCTGATGATACTGCATCTGTAATTGCTTCTGCAGAATTATTGGAAAAGGCTGTTGACCTGGAGGAACTAGCCATTCAAAAGCAGTTTGAGGTTATGAGCATGTACGGAATAGAAACACCGGAACCTTTGGTTGAATCTACCTCATCAAGCTCCGAAGAATTGGCTTTGAGCACAGCGCCTGAATCGGCAGGTACCGAGAATGATGAGGTAACATCAACTTCCACTACTCAAGATGCAATCCAAGGCACTAATACTGCTGAAGAATCAAAAACTTCATCAGAACGAGGTGAAATGATAGAGGCTGAGGATACACGCAGCGCTATGGAGTTAATCGCTGCAAGCGAAGCGCAAAAGGCCGAGGCCAAACAACTCTATGACCAGATTGAGGTTATTGATGACCCCATTATATTAATGGAGACCTTGGACAAAGCAGAGGAGCTTGAAAAGCAAGCGGAGAGAAATATGGCCTTAGCCATTAAGAAACAGGAAGAAGAACCAGCAGAAGAAATAAGTAGGTCTGAAGAATTAGCCTCTGCGTCTGAGGAAATTAGCGATGATTCACAATCTACCCTGGAATCTGAAACACCGGCCACCACAACGTCCTCAGAACCAACTTCTGAAATAGATGAAACCAACTCTTCTGAAATAGCATCTATTACAGAAGGTTCAAGTAAAGTAGGAGAAGATAGCGAAATACCTGAAGAGGTAATTTCCCAGCTTATGGATGAGGAGGAAGAAGAACTAGCTGCTGCAGAATCTTCCAATTCTGACGAAGAGCAAAGCAGCGAATCTGAATCCTTTGCAAGCACTGATCCTCAGCCTGAGGAGACAGCCAATGAAGAAACTCCAACGAATAATGAAGAACCAGCTAGCTTTGAAGCAACTGAAACATTTGAAGAGGCAATAAATATTGAAACATTTGATGAATCTGCAGCTGAATCTGAACCAGCTTTTGAAGCAAGCAGTGATGAGGGCTCGTTTAACGCTGCAATATCCACTCCCCTACCCGCATCATCCGAACCACTAACGGAAGATATTTTTACCACGGCAACGACCAATACCTATAATACCTCCAACCCTATTCCGGTTAACAGAGCGGTACCTAGTGGCCTCATTTTCAAGGTTCAGATAGGTGCATTTAGAAATCGCATCCCACAAAATCTATTTAAGGGAATAAGTCCGATAATGGGAGAGAACACTGCCATGGGATTCATTAGATATACTGCCGGACTATTCAGAAAGATTGAATCTGCCAACAAAGCTAAATCCGTTATTCGTGATTATGGATTTGTAGATGCATTTGTCGTTGCATTTTTTAATGGAAACCGAGTTAGCATTGAAGAAGCAAGAGAAATTCTTGGTGGCGGCGAGGCACCTGCCTATGCCTTGGTTATCAAAACGACAAGCTCTGGTGATGTAGGTACTGGTTCTTTAAGCTCATCGTCTGGAAGTTCTGTTGCGAGCTTTGGAACCAACGACCTCAGCTCGATCACCAAACTTCTCTATACCGTTCAGGTAGGCGTGTATAAAAATCCTACGAACGTCGGAGAGAAGTTTGGACTGGGTAAACTGAATAGCATTAACACGTCAAATGGTTATATCAGATATACATACGGAATTCATGACAATATTAATCAGGCCAACGCCTCCAAAATAATTGCAATTGATAATGGTATTAGCGATGCGTTTGTTACCGCCTACTACAATGGCGAAAGAATTAGCCTAACCAAAGCCAGAACACTTGAGATTGCAAATGAGAGCGTACCTGAAGCAACTTTTGAAGAACCAGAGTCTGAACCAGCTATCCCGGATAATAACGTTGAAGAAGAGATAATTGAAGAGGCAGCTCCTATTTCCCCGGCAGTAACTTTAAATCCAGAGTCTGAAGTATTCAAAGTACAAATTGGCCAGTTCAGTAACGCAGTTCCTGTGGATGAGTCTATTGCATTTTTCTCACTGAAGGATCTTGGCATCGAAAGGCATGAACAAGGTGAGTTGATTATCTATACAGTAGGATCATTTGACAATTACAAAGATGCGGAGGAGCTGCGCAAAGTTGTTGCCTCAAAAGGAGTGGCAGAAGGGAGTGTAGTAATCAATAGAAATGACAGTATCATTCCCATGGAAGATTTCCTGAAGAGCACAATAGACAGCGAAGATTCCAAAGAAACTATACCAGAAGTGATAATAGAAGAACCCGAGATTTCCAATCCTGAAGATAATTCAGTAAATACTGAGATTGAAACTACCACCACCCCTGAACCTTCAACAACCATAGAAGTGGATACGAAGCCAACAGAGGAACCTGAAATCAGCTCAGACGGTCCTCTTACGGATGAAGAGTTCGAAAGAGCGCTTCAGAAAATTCTTGACGATGATTAAGTATAATCTGTTAAGAGGCTTTTCATATTACTTGGTGTCCTATTTGACCCAGTGCTTCTTATCTACTTTTAAATATTATTCGTATATTAAGGCATGACATTTTACGTTATCCTTTTCTTAATTGCGCTTGGTTTCCTGCTGATTGTATTGGAAATTTTTGTAATGCCAGGAACAGCGATTATCGGTATTGCAGGGTTAATACTCATGATAGCAGGTATCTGGAGTACTTACGATACTTACGGAACAACCTGGGGTAATTATACGCTTCTAGCAACAGGTCTCTCTTCGTTCGTACTTATAGTCTATGCATTAAAGTCAAATACATGGAAGGCCTTTATGCTCAAAGCTGAACTCCAGGGAAAATCCATATCTGAAGAAGATCACCACGTTGAAGTAGGTCAATTTGGAGTTACATCATCCAGATTAGCACCAATGGGAAAAGCTTTAATAAATAATCAGTACTACGAAGTTCATTCTTCCGGTATCTTCATTGATCAGAATGTAGAAATAGTTGTAGTAAAAACAGAAGGACTTAGTACTTTTGTCGAAGTTAAAAACAAATAATTATGGAAAGTGTAGGAGTTTTAATCGCAATGGTTGTAGGGGCATTTGTGTCGCTTATGATCTTACTTTATTTTATACCTGTAGGTTTATGGTTTCAATCCTTGATCTCAGGCGTACGAATATCTTTACTTCAATTGGTTTTGATGAGGTGGAGGAAGGTTCCACCAGCATTAATTGTAAACAATTTAATTAACGCTAGGAAGGCTGGTGTTGTGTTGAATCGGGATGAATTAGAAGCACACTTTCTGGCTGGTGGCGATGTAAAAAATGTCGTAACAGCACTAATCTCAGCCGACAAAGCCAATATCGAGTTAGATTTTAAAGTGGCAGCAGCTATTGATCTGGCAGGGCGTGATGTATATGACGCTGTACAAATGTCTGTTATTCCGAAGGTAATTGATACACCGCCTGTAACGGCTGTTGCCAAAGACGGAATACAGCTCATTGCAAAGGCGAGAATAACTGTTCGAACGAATATTAAGCAATTAGTTGGCGGTGCAGGAGAAGACACTATTTTGGCAAGAGTTGGCGAAGGAGTTGTTTCGTCAATTGGCTCGGCTAGCTCTCATAAAGCAGTCCTTGAAAACCCAGATTCCATTTCTAAATTGGTATTGGCAAAAGGATTGGATGCAGGCACAGCTTACGAGATTTTATCTATCGATATCGCTGATATAGATATCGGAAAAAATATTGGAGCTGAATTGCAAACAGATCAGGCAGAAGCTGACAAAAAGATAGCCCAAGCCAGGGCAGAAGAACGTCGCGCAATGGCGGTTGCACTCGAGCAAGAGATGAAAGCGAAAGCTCAGGAAGCAAGGGCTGCTGTAATTCTTGCTGAGGCAGAGGTACCCAAAGCCATGTCTCAAGCTTTTCGGGATGGTAACTTGGGAATTATGGACTACCTTAAAATGAAGAATATTGAGGCAGATACTGATATGAGAGATTCCATTTCCAAACCACCTTCAAAACCTAAGAAATAATTTGAAATGTGTGCTTTCGGTTTCACGGTATAGATTGTATTAGATTAACTTGTTCAATCAACAATCTGTAATCATAAATCTATAATTAAGGGACCTGTAGCATAACTGGATAATGCACTGCACTACGGATGCGGAGATTGGGGGTTCGAACCCCTCCAGGTTCACAATAACAAAAATGGTTGCAGCAGTTGTAATTATCGAAGGCGTTGAAAGCTTGCTTTTATAAAGCTGGAGATAATGACAATGTAACTGTGCTACCAGTTGAGCATTTTTTTT
>NVRZ01000175.1 GCA_002401055.1 Bacteroidota bacterium | reverse complement strand
AATATGACAGCTAGCAATGCCGCCAACATAATGAAAAGAT
Source organism: Bacteroidota bacterium (assembly GCA_002401055.1). Classification (GTDB taxonomy): domain Bacteria; phylum Bacteroidota; class Bacteroidia; order NORP154; family NORP154; genus NORP154. The sequence goes on along the minus strand of NVRZ01000175.1, from coordinate 6,744 downwards.
CAGCTACTCCTGAAAAAAGGCATATCAAATCATTTAAAACCCACTATATCAAGAATATAAAGAATCTGAATTCAAATGTGAGGTTAATCCATAATAGATACAAGGTGTCTGAGATGACAAAGAAAGAGAGAAAGAAATCGCCTGCTAAGGAAATTGTGTTTAAGCCGAAAGTCATTAAATCGGTGGAGGAGGATATGTTCAAAACTATTGACTATACAATTATCAAATATCCTATTAAGCCGGACACGCTGCAACGAGTTAGCTATTTGTGGGGTTCAACATATTATTATCAAAACGCTAAAGAAATTGACGAATCAACCTATAAAAAGGTAATTGAAAATCTTTAATGCAGACTAATCAACTAATATGAATCACAGGTTTAAAAATATCATCACGCTGCTATGCATTATCTGTAGTATAGGAGCAGCCGGGCAAAGCACGAACTTTGTACACTTTGATACAGAAGATGGACTGCCTCAGTCACAGGTGCAAACAATACAGCAGGATGACGATGGCAACTTATGGATCGGCACCATGGCCGGTTTGGCTAAATACAATGGTCAAACGTTTACAAACTTCAGTAAGCAAGATAGCTTGGCCGAGGATTGGATTACTACTTCTTACAAGGATAAATCAGGAAATATATGGTTGGGACACTGGGGTGGAGGGGTTTCTAAATATATCCAAAAGAGTAAAGCATTTATCAATCTGGATTTTGATATCATTTCACAATTCAATCCAATTACTGCCATTCTCGAAGACAGTGACGGCAATTTTTGGTTCGGTACAGATGGAGGAGGTGTATACAGATATGACATTCTGAACAACACTGTATATGTTGTAACTTCAGATGAAGAGCTAAGTGGGGATTACGTGTCTTCTATCTGTGAAGACAATATTGGGAATATATGGATTGGTACGGACAATGGGATAACGATCTATGATAAGGCTCAGGCGATCAATGCCGAAGAGGCTTATACTTACCTGAACATTGAAAAGGGGTTAATTGTTGACAATATAACAGTGGTTCAAAGCGTGCTCGACAATGAAATATGGGTAGGAACTGGCGGAGCAGGAATAGTAATTATCAAGATTCTTGAAGGTGTATCGATAAATGAATTGGAAACGATTCATGATGCGGTAAGCACTATAATTACTACTGAGGACGGACTTAGCTCTAATGGAATCAATTCAATTTTTGAGGATGATGACAATACTATTTGGATAGGCACATCTACAGGAGGAGTAACCAAATTCATTCCTGATGAGGGACCCAGAGATAATGATGACGCCTTAAGGGCGGGTACATATAAAACGCTTAGCACCCGACAAGGACTAAATTATCACAAGGTAAATGTGGTTTTTCAAGATAGAGAGGGCAACTATTGGATTGGAACGGAAGTGGGCCTGAATCGTTACAGGAGCGATAAGTTTCAAATATATGATGATGCTGATGGTCTGGCCAACAACATAATATGGTCCGTTATTGAGGATTCACATGGGAATTTATGGATGGGTACAAACAACGGGATTTCTCAAATGTTGTTGAATGAAGCGGGTTCTTATAGCATTGAAAATTACTACACAACAGACGGTTTGGTGCAAGAAGTCATCTTGGCCGTTTGTGAAGATGATGAAGGCAACATATGGTTTGGTTCAGCGAGTAATGGAGTGTCAAGGCTCTCCAAGGATGGGAGATTTAAATCGTTCAATACGGATAATGGACTAGCAGATAACACGGTCTATTCTATTACTAAAGCGATTAATGGTGATGTGTGGTTTGGAACCAAGAAGGGTGCTTCCAGGTATAACCCCGATTCGGAGAGTTTTGAATCTTTCACCTCTAAGGATGGGCTTGGAGGTAATAACATCTATCGTGTGTATGCCGATAGCAAGGGTAAGATTTGGTTTGGCGTACTTGGTGGAGCATTATCAGTTTATGACGGAACCAGTTTCACCAACTTTAGAGACGAAGAGGGCATAGGGGGCAATTTCGTGCTCTCCATCGCTGAAGACGGTTTGGGCAACATATGGTTGGGCATATATGGCTCAGGGTTACTAAAATATGATGGCACTGATTTTAAAAGATATACGCAAGCCGATGGCTTAAGCTCTGAATCTCCATCTCTTATAATTGCGGATAATGAAAACAACATATGGGTGGGTTCGAGTAAAGGTCTGGATAAGCTAAACCAGGAAACAGGTACTATTTCAACCTTTGGAAAAAAAGAAGGATTTTTGGGAATAGAAACGAATGCCAATTCGGTTTGTAAAGATAGCAAGGGTAACCTCTGGTTTGGAACAATCATGGGATTGGTCAAGTATGATCCTAGTCAGGATATTCCAAATGAAATTCCTCCATCTGTATCTCTTGAAAGCATGAGAATCAAGCTGAAGGAGGCAGAGTTGCTACGTTCAGCTGTATATAATTACGACCAAAACCATTTCACATTCGAATATTTAGGAATTAGCTTAACAAACCCGGGCGAAGTGGTTTACTCCTATAAGCTCGATGGGTTTGATGAAGAATGGACTCCAGTTAGTAGAACGAATAGTGCAACCTATTCAAATTTACCCCATGGCGAATTTGACTTCCAAATTAAGGCTGCCAATGCAGAGGGTGTATGGAGCGAACCGTCAAGTACTTATAACTTTATAGTGACTCCACCATTCTGGAAGACGATATGGTTCTATGCCATCTGTATTGTGGTGGCGGTGCTGGGGATATTCGCTTTTGACAGGATTAGAACTGCAAGTCTGAAAAAAGAGAAGAAGGTGCTTGAGGACAAAGTACAGGAGAGAACAGCTGAGCTTGCCATTAAAAACGAGGAACTTGCCGAGATTAATGAGGATATCACCGCAAGTATCAGGTATGCAAAGAGAATTCAAGAGGCTATACTTCCTCCGATATCAATTATCACGAAGCATTATCCGGAGTCATTTGTTTACTATGAGCCTAAGGATATTGTAAGTGGTGACTTTTATTGGATGGATCAAATTGGGGATAAACTGATGGTTGCTGCGGTTGACTGTACAGGCCACGGAGTTCCAGGAGCATTTATGAGTATAATTGGCAACAACCTTTTGTCTGATTATGTGAACAAACAAAAAATGACGACTCCTTCGAAAATTTTGGACAGTCTGAGTAAAGGGGTATATGATACATTAAGGCAATCAGAAGAAGAACAAGACGCGGTGAAGGATGCCATGGATCTTGCATTTTGCTCAATTGATACGAAAACCAACAAACTGCAATTTGCAGCGGCATATAATCCATTGTACCTGGTTAGGAATGGCGAAATTCTTGAGACAAAAGCCGATCGAAAGGCTATTGGAGAGCCAGCAGAAGAAGCGACTTTGGCTTCATATACGAATCATGAGATGGATCTACAGAAAGGAGATACTATCTATATTTTCTCGGATGGATATGTGGATCAGTTCGGAGGCAAGAAGGGAAAGAAGTTTATGGGTAGGCGCTTCAGGCAAATGATATTAGATATCAATAGTATGAGTATGAAGGAGCAAGAAGAGTTTATGGCTGACCGTTTAACGAAGTGGAAAGGAGAAAGAGACCAAGTAGATGACGTGCTCGTAATTGGTATTAAGATATAGTAGGAATCTTAAACTGTTTGAAGTTCTAGAAGAGATTCAAACAACTTCTTCCCGTCAGTATTTCCCAATGCGGAGTCTGCGGCTCTTTCTGGATGAGGCATCATTCCGAATACATTTCTGTTCTCGTTACAAATACCGGCAATGTTTTCAAGCGATCCGTTTGGATTAGCATTTTGATTGAGTCCACCTGATGCGTCGCAATATTTAAATAGAATCTGATCATTATCTAAAAGACTCTTTAACGTAGATTCATCAGCATAGTAGCGCCCTTCACCATGAGCAATCGGTATTTTTAATACGTCAGACGAATCGACGGAAGAAGTGAGAATTGTATTAGACGTCATGCTTTTGAGGTGAATGTTCTTGCAAATAAATTTCTGGTTGTTGTTGTGCAGTAAAGCCCCGGGTAGCAGTCCTGATTCGCATAGAACCTGAAACCCATTACAAACACCAAAAACATAGCCACCTGAGTTTGCGTGCTCAATTACTTCTGTCATAATAGGCGAAAACCGCGCTATCGCACCCGACCTCAGATAGTCACCGTAGGAAAATCCTCCAGGCAAAACGATAAAATCGCATCCTTGTAAGTCATTTTCTTTGTGCCAAAGCTTAACAACCTCCTGGCCCATTTTGGAGGATAAAGTATAGATCATATCCTCATCACAGTTCGATCCGGGAAATATTACAACGCCAAATTTCATAGATTTTCTAATTGGGTACTTAAACTACAAAGGTACAATGTGAGAATAAATTATTGTAGCTATTAGTAATAAAAGTATGAACTCCGAAAAAATCTTTCGCTGAAAAGTGACAAAGAAGTTAGAAAGAAAAACGGTCAGAGCAATTATGACACCTGATACAAAAACGACGCTCATGGATGGCGCCATTAGAATGCTTAAGACGGCAAATATGAAAAACCAGGTAAAGACTGCATACATTTTGGCGACTTTAACCACGCGATTGTTCATCTCCTCAATGTATCGCTTAATTGAAATCAGAGAAAGGAACCCCAAGACTAACAGCAATGGTAGATATGGAAAGATTAACGAAAAATCAAATGTAAATGTGCTGAGAGATGAAATTTGTATGCTTATGAAAAAATCAGTCAATTCGCCAGTCCAATAAAAACTGGTCATTACAAAGGCAAGGGGCGTTAAAAATCCAGCACAGGAGAGAATCCATTCTCTTGGATTGAAAGGGCGAAGCATAGATATAGAGATCAAGTAGAATGGAAGAAAAACAATGGCTGGCAAGTAGAACATAGTGGCAATTCCTATGAGTAAACCAGCGTCATAGACCTTCGTTAGTATCTCGTCCTGTCTATACGTCAGAAATATTCTATCGAGAAGGAGGATTAAAAAAAAGTTTGCAAAAAGCATGGGGTGAAGTGCGAGCAGCGGAGGACAGCAACAAATTAACAGCGTGTAAATCAATGCTGGGATTTTGGTCTTTTCGGATAACACCTGGTGTTTTTCAAGAATATTGTTTAGGACTATAGCCTGAACGGAAACCAGTACCACCGCAAATATGTTTGCTAGTATCGGGAAGTCTTTGAGAAAAAAGATAATGGCATAGTATAGAGGCATGGCTTGCTCTACCACGGGCATTTCGCCCATATAAATAGATCGGCCCCAAAAAGAAAGTGCAATGAGGGGGATTAACCCCAAAACATATGGCTTACTGGATTTGAATAAGTTGATCAACATTAATGGTGCACTTAGGAGGTGGGTGTAATATTAAGCTCTTTTGTTATGATCAATACTTTTTTAATTACATTTGTCAGCATACCGAATCACTTAAATAAGTTTTTGATGGACGCTGTGTTTTATGGAATTGGAGATGCTTGCCAGGGATTGTTTGATCTAATGCCACATCTTGGAAATATTCCAAATGGTCTTATTGTTGCTTCTATACTAGGTTTGTTCTTTATATGGACCTCAAGACTGATTCAGTACCGCAATGCGGGGGATAACGAGTAATTGGCTCGCAAAATTACGCTTCAGCGTTTCAGTCAATTATTCAGTCTGAATTCCAATTTTTAAATCGTACCCAATATCTTTTCTTAAGGTCTTCCCTTCAAATTTTATTTGTTCGGCATTTGAATAAGAGACCTTCAATGCCTCTTCAATGCTTGCACCAAAGGAGGTAACCGCAATTACCCTTCCTCCATTTGTTACTATCTTTTCTCCGTGTAATCTTGTTCCTGCATGGAAGGCAATGCTCTCACCTGTGTCTCCCAGGCCGTTGATCTCTTTCCCCTTTTCGTAACTGCCGGGGTATCCTTGCGATACTAGCATTACAGTGGCAGTTGCGTTGTCGTCTATGCTCAGGTCAATCTCCGATAATCTTTTATCACAAACGGCTTCAAAAAGATCTATTAAATCCGTTCCAATTCTTGGGATGATCACTTCGGCCTCCGGATCTCCGAATCTAACATTGTACTCTATCACTTTTGGCTCTCCATCCACATTAATCAGCCCAAAATATAACAAGCCGCTATACTCAATTCCATCTTGTTTTAATCCCTCAAAAGTTGGTTTTATAACTTGTTCTTCAACCTTTGATATAAATGTTGCGTCCGCAAAGGGTACTGGACTAACTGCACCCATGCCTCCTGTATTAAGACCGGTATCACTTTCACCTATTCTTTTGTAATCTTTTGCAGAAGGCAGAATGGTGTAGTTAATGCCATCTGATAATGCAAATACAGAGAGCTCAATTCCATCCAGAAACTCTTCGATCACCACTGTTGAGCTCGCCTTGCCAAACTTCTCGGCTTCAAGCATGTCCGACAACTCTACTTTGGCATCTTCTAACGCATCTAGAATAACAACACCTTTGCCTGCTGCCAATCCATCTGCTTTTATTACATAGGGCGAACTTAAGGTTTCCAAAAATGTATGTCCTTCCTTAACGGATTCCTTTGTGAAGCTCTTGTACGCGGCTGTTGGAATATTATGCTTAACCATGAATTTCTTGGCAAAGTCTTTACTTCCTTCTAACTGTGCTCCCTTGGCTTTTGGGCCAAATATTTTAACATGCCTCAACTCCTCATGGTCAAGAAAATAATCGTGGATTCCCTTGACCAGCGGGTCTTCCGGCCCCACAATAACCATATCGATTTTACTTGCT
>NVRZ01000174.1 GCA_002401055.1 Bacteroidota bacterium | reverse complement strand
TGAGATTGCCCGCTATTGAGGTAAAATTGAACGGTGTTAATGCAAAGACAAAACCCTCTAAGGGGCGCTGCTCAAGCCTGTTCCACATCCCCGGTGCTGAATCTGGTTGCTGCTTGTAGATTTCGGTCATATAGTGAACATTGAACTTCAAAAAGTCAATGAACTCACATGCCGCATCAATTTCAGCCTGAAAGGCATTCTTCGATTGCCCCAACATGGTGGCCGCGTTTATTTTTTGACGGTAAGGCCCAGCCAATAAATCAGCCGCTTTAAGAAAAATAGAAGCCCTGTGCTCCCAAGGCAAATTTATCCAATCCTCCTTTGCAGCCATAGCCGCGTCAATAGCCTGGTTTATATGAGATTCATCTCCCTGATGGTAGTGACCCAAAATATGTTTATGGTCGTGTGGTGGAGACATGGGCACCAAGTTTCCGCTTTTCACATCTTTTCCGCCAATCCACATAGGTATTTCAATCTCTTCAGATCTGAATTTATCAATCATCTCCTTAAGCTCAGTTCGCTCCTTTGTACCCGGCCCATAACTTAAAACTGGTTCATTTACCGGGGTGGGCACCTTAAAAAATCCTTTAGACATAAGTATTAGTATTAAATATTAACAAAGTGAATAATTGGCTTAATTAAGCCTGTGAGGAACAACCATTTTAAATTCGGGTATGTTCACATAAAATCTCTCCTTGGAGTCTTCTCTTTCCATCAAATAAGTACCGTGCATTTTCCCAATCTCTGTACTTAGATCGCAAGCAGAAGAATATTCGTGAATTTCGCCATGCTTTAGCACGGGCTGTTCACCCACAACGCCTTTCCCCTCAACCTCTCTTATAAGGCCATTGGCATCATAAATTAACCAGCGTCTTCTTATTAGCTTTACCGTTTGCGATCCGCAATTTTCAATTGTTATTCTGTAAGAGAACAAATACATATTTGTAGAAGCATCAGAATGATCAGGTTGAAATTTTGTTTCAACTGAAATCTTTATCCCTTCTGTAACTTCTGTTATCATCTCTATTTACTGATATAAAATGCCCTTATTTGCTACAATATTATGAAATAATTCAATGAAGTTGCTTTATGTCATTTTGTTTAGATAAAAATGAACTATTTTTTTGTAGTTCGAGATATTTTTGAAAGGTGTAGCAGTCGCTACAGCTTGAAAAAATAACGAAGAAATGCAAAAAAAGAGATCATTTTCCAATCAGGCAAAAAGGCTTAAAACAAATCAATAGCGAGTTCCAAACTTTTTTACTGCAATCAAGCGGTCATAATTATTTCGCAATGAGGAGTCGTATACATAAATAGTGTATTCATTTTCTGTGTCGTAATGGCTGCCCTCAACCAGTGTTTCATCTCCTGCCGCATGACCATCTTCTTTATAAACGTACTGATACTCGTAGTACCCCTGCTTAAGCATTAATCTTTTTTGGTAGCTTTTTTTGTCATAATTGTAGTCCATCTTCGAAGTTTTATTCAAAACCCAGTTATTCAAATCGCCAAGCAAATAAATATCTCCATTGATCATAGGCGCATCATAAGGCAAAGTAAAATAGACGTAGGCATAATCTGCGTCAACTTCGGCATCATTTCCTTCCTCATTTTTGATAAAGAATCTCCCATTGATGTCGGACTGCGTTGAATATTTAAGAAAAGACCTTCTCTGATCTGGAAGCAGGTGCACATGGTTATACGCCGAATCTACAATGTTAGCCGCCACCTTTTCAGACCTATACCTGAAACTTCTTATACTAAATTGGCGAAACTCATTTCCTGCAGTAAAAACATTTTCTCTGTCATAATCATAAATTAGCTCATCAGATCTGATGAAAACTGGCTGCAAGCCCCTAATAGCATTGTCCCATCTGTTGTTTTGAGTTATCACCACATAAATCTCACCATAAGGGTCAGATATCATGTACCCCTCATGCATTATCGTGAAATCTATCTCCTGCTTATAGTTTCTATCATCCAATAAAGTAGCTCGCTTCACCACGGGAATTACATTTACTCTTGGCTCAACTACCATAAATCTCTTGGTAAGAACCAGGTTCTCTTTGTTCCCATCCGCATACACAATCAATAAATAATTACCCGATAGTTTTATTCGCATGTCTTCATTCGGAAAAACTAAATTGAAATGAGTGTACTCCTGAAGCGTATTAACAGAGTAGCGATAGTCTGTAATTTCATTTTCCATGAACCCATCCACGTAGTCCATCTCCATAATGTCGGTTTCCTCCCAGTTTTTTGAGCAATGCTTAACAGTATAATAATAACTTCTAATCTCCTGAGATAGATCATCAAATGACAATTTTAATTCCTCTCCAGTATGCAATTCCATAATTGGAGATGATAAGGGCCAACCATTTCTATAGAGCATTGAAGTTTTGATGTTTTTATCATAAACAAAATCGTCAAACCTCAGAAAGCTGCCACCAAAATATTCATCCACCTGAGCGGTATCATTATTCGTGAGCCCCACCGTCTTTTTCCCCTTTTGGGCGAAACCATGGGAAAAATAGGTCAGCAGCATTAAAAGCACTATCAAATATTTGTGGATCATAGATGTAATGGGAGCTTTAAAGATTGTGCCAAATCAGATTTACCCTTACAAAGATATAGGTTTAACCATGTAGTCATTGCTCATAAACAGGCCTTTGTCTAAAATATTTCAAAAAGCAATTTGAATCTTAAAAATTTGTTACTTTTGGGCGCAATTTTAGAGTATCTCACCACAGAGAATAAATGTCCACATCAGTTAAAATTAAGAGAGGATTGAACATCCGACTGAAAGGTCAGGCGGAAAAAGTGTACGCCGAAATCCCTGCTTCTGAAACGGTTGCAATAAAGCCAACGGATTTTGTGGGTGTTAGAATGAGGCCTACGGTAAAAGTTGGTGATGAAGTACTTGCTGGGAGTAAAATTGCCTTCGACAAGGATAATGAAAAAGTGAAGTTTACCTCTCCAACAAGTGGAGAAGTAGTTGAAATTAAAAGAGGAGACAAGAGAAAGATTTTAGAGATCAAGATATTGGCGGATAAGGAAATCCGTTATGCGCCTTTTAAGAAATCAAATCCAGATGACCTATCGCGAGAGGAGATTATTAATCAGTTGCTTGAGAGTGGAATATGGCCTCTTATTATTCAGCGCCCTTTTGATATAATAGCAAATCCGGATGACAATCCTAAAGCGATTTTTATATCAGCATTTGATTCTGCACCCCTCGCACCAGATAACGATTTTATTTTACATGGCCATGGAGATGAGTTTCAAACAGGTCTTAACGCCATTGCCAAGCTTACCGAGGGTAAGGTTCATCTGAACGTCTCAGCTAATACTCCAGCTTCTAAGGTTTTTACAAACTCTAAGAACGTACAAATTAACACCTTTACAGGCCCTCATCCCGCAGGAAATGTGGGCGTACAAATTCATCACATAGACCCGATTAACAAAGGTGAGATAGTTTGGCATTTAACGCCACAGGATGTTTTAATAGTTGGGAGGCTTTTTTCTGAAGGCAGGTACAATGCTTCAAGAGTTGTGGCCCTAACGGGATCCGAGGTTTCTAAGGGCAAGTATTACAAAACCCTTATCGGCGCTTCCATAAAAAATATGGTGACTGACAATGTGAAAGAGGGCAGCTTGCGCTACATTAGTGGTAACGTACTTACAGGGACGCAAATAAGTTCAGATGGATATTTAGGTTTTTATGACACCCAGATTACAGCTATTCCAGAGGTAGAAAACCCCGAATTTTTAGGTTGGATTGCACCCGGGTTCGACAAGTTTAGTATTTCGCGGACCTTCTTCACCTGGTTGATGGCTGGAAAAGAATACAGATTAAACTCTAGCCTTAACGGAGAAAAAAGAGCATATGTGGTAACAGGGGAATACGAACGAGTACTACCCATGGATATTCATCCGACTCATCTTATTAAGTCAATTATGATCGGTGACGTGGAGCAAATGGAAAATTTGGGCATTTATGAAGTGGCTGAAGAAGACTTTGCTTTGTGTGAATTTGTATGTACATCTAAAATTGACGTACAAGCTTTGATAAGAGAAGGAATCGAAACCGTTCAACGAGAATGTTAAAGAAGCTGTGAAACTACTGAGCAATTTACTAGAGACGATTAAACCTCATTTTGAAGAAGGAGGTAAGCTGGAAAAGATGTATCCTGCATTTGATGCAATTTCTAGCTTTTTGTTTGTTCCCGCTCATGGATCAAATAAAGGTGTTCATATAAGAGATGGTATAGATCTAAAACGGACCATGATCACTGTTGTTTTGGCAATGATTCCTTGCCTAATCTTTGGTATATGGAACACGGGGCACCAGCATTATCTTGCCCTTGGAGAATTTACAGAGGTTGCAGCCGGAATGATGGAAAAGATGCTGTTTGGAATGGTTAAAGTACTGCCTATAGTGGCTGTTTCTTATTCCGTTGGTCTTACCATAGAGTTCATCGGTGCTATCATCAAGAAAGAGCAGGTAAATGAAGGATTTCTTGTGAGCGGCATGCTCATACCTCTGGTAATGCCTGTTGACGTTCCATTGTGGATGGTTGGAATTGCTACGATTTTCGCTGTTATAATTGGTAAGGAAGTGTTTGGTGGCACAGGAATGAATATTTTAAATCCAGCACTTACAGCAAGGGCTTTTTTATTCTTTGCGTACCCTACTAAGATGTCGGGCGATTTTGTATGGGTGAATACTGCTACTGATAACAACCAGCCCCTTGTGGATGGATATTCTGGAGCAACTCCTTTAGCTCAAGCGATTGAAAATGGAGATAAAATCACTTCTGTAGCTGGACAACCAATTTCCTTTATGGACATGTTTATGGGCTACATACCAGGTTCAGTTGGGGAAACTTCAACTGTTGCTTGCTTAATTGGTGCGGCGATATTACTGATCACAGGCATTGGTAGCTGGAGAGTTATGCTTTCCGTTTTTGTAGGTGGCTATGTGATGGCATTTATTTTTAATACGTTTTCCCTTAATCCTTTCATGTCAGTTCCTCCTCTTTCACAACTTGTGATGGGCGGCTTTGCATTTGGTGCAGTGTTTATGGCAACAGATCCTGTCACAGCCACACAAACAAACACCGGTAAATTCATTTACGGATTTCTTATTGGGTTTTTAGCGATTATGATACGTGTTTTCAATCCTGCATATCCAGAAGGAATGATGTTGGCGATACTATTTATGAACGTAATGGCACCTTTAATTGACCATTATGTGGTGCAAGCAAATATTAATAGAAGATTAAAGAGACTCAAGACTGCTTAGAATGGCTTTCGACAAAAACGGAAACGGTTTTACCTTTGTATTTGCTACAGTAATGGTAGTGGTTGTGGCTACATTGTTGGCACTGGCTTCTATTAACCTCAAGCCTTTTCAGCAAAAGAATGTAAGCGAGGAAAAGATGCAGAACATTCTAAAGACAATTAATGTCAATTGTAGCAGAGCGGAAGCACCTGGTAGATTTGGAGAATATGTAAAAAGGCGTGTGGTGTTAGATTACTCATCGAAAGTGATCTGGGAGAGTGAGGAAGCGATTGATAATATGAACAAGGCAGACGCATTCAATATCAATACCAAGAAAGAATTTAAGGCATTGGATGTCGATGAAAGAAAGTACCCAGTTTACATCTGCGAAAAAGATGGAGAAACTTATTATGTGATTCCGATGATTGGTTCTGGGTTATGGGGACCAATATGGGGATATGTTGCCCTGGAAAGCGATTTAAATACAGTGTATGGTGCTAGCTTTGATCATGACAAGGAAACGCCAGGTCTAGGCGCCGAAATAAACACTGCCGAATTTCAGGCTCAATTCCCTGGTGAACACCTTTTTGATGAAAGCGGTAACTTCGTGTCTATTAAAGTTAAGAAAGGCGGAGCAAGGCCAGAAGATTTACATGGAGTAGATGCAATTACTGGTGGAACGATAACCAGTAATGGTGTAACAGAAATGTTGGGAAGAACTTTAAAGGTTTATGAATCTTATTTCAATACTGTAAAATAATGGGTACAGAGGAAATAGCTGCAGAACCACAAGTAGCCGAAAAGCTTACTGAGCCAAAAGAGCCGCTCTTCTCTAAGAAGAATAAGCGACTACTTAGCGATCCGATGGATGACGATAACCCGATTACCGTACAGGTATTGGGAATTTGTTCAGCGTTGGCAATCACGGTTCAGGTTGAGCAAGCAATTGTTATGAGCTTATCTGTTATTGCGGTGCTTGCCTTTGGAAACGTTATTATCTCACTGCTTCGAAACACTATTCCAAATCGCATCCGGATTATTGTACAACTGGTTATCGTTGCTGCTCTGGTAATTTTAGTAGATCAGGTACTGAGAGCCTTTGCTTACGATGTGAGCAAAAAATTATCCGTATTTGTTGGACTGATCATCACCAACTGTATTATTATGGGAAGGCTAGAGGCATTTGCATTGGCGAATAAGCCATGGCCTTCCTTACTTGACGGACTTGGAAACGGCGCTTCCTATGGGCTAATCCTGGTTATTGTTGCAGTGGTACGGGAGCTGTTTGGTTCTGGAGAACTGCTTGGTTTTCAAGTAATCCCTCAATTATTTTACGATATGGGTTATGCAAATAACAATTTGATGATTCTACCTCCTTTTGCATTAATAGTGGTGGGATTAATCATATGGGTACAGCGCGCTCGGAATCCTAAACTTATTGAAGAAAACTAAATGTTAGATCTGGTAAACATATTCGTTAAGGGTGTCTTCGTAGAGAATAT
>NVRZ01000173.1 GCA_002401055.1 Bacteroidota bacterium | reverse complement strand
AAAATGTATTTATGCTTATATTTACGCCTCTTAAAAGGGGAATAATACATTTGTTCGAGAGAGAATCACCACGATTGGCTTTCATTTAGAATCTAAATAATACAGAAACTATTATGCTTAGGAAATTCTATTCATCTCTATTCATATTTGTGTTGATAACGTCAGCGGCGATTGCACAAGATGGTGCATTAAAGGGAAAAGTAATTGACAAAGAGACCGGAGAGCCTATTCCCTTTGCAAACATAATTGTTGAACGTGCGGGTAAGCTCTTTGGAGGAGCATCCACAAATTTCGATGGTGAGTATCAGATCAAACCTCTTCCGGCTGGTAAATATGATGTGAAAGTCTCATTTGTAGGTTATAACCCAATTGTTATGACTGGTGTTATTATTACCCCTGATGCGATTACGTTCCAGAATCTTAAAATGCGCTCTTCGGTTTCCGAACTTGAAATAGTTGACGTTATCGGCTATGAAATACCTCTGATATCCAAAGACAAAACACAATCTGGGGAAACGGTTACAAGAGACGATATTGCAAGAATGCCTTCACGTGACGCCTTGGGTATTGCAGCAACTGTGGGTGGAGTTTTCAGAAGCGCCTCTGGTAGCATCAGTATTCGTGGAACACGAGACGCGTCTACGACGATTTACATTGATGGTGTCAAAGTGAGAGGAACGAGTGGTTTACCTCAATCTGCCATTGAGCAGGTCAGTGTTGTAACAGGTGGAATCCCTGCCAAATATGGAGATGCTACAGGAGGGATAATCAGTATTACCACCAGAGGGCCAACACCCACATTTTTTGGTGGCGTAGAGATCTTGAGTTCCGGCTTTTATGTAGGAAAAGACAAAGAGACCAATATCGGTTTGGACCCTTACGGCTATAACTTGTTGGGATTTAATATCTCTGGCCCGCTTCTCAAGATTTGGGACAAAGTGGACTCTATTAAGAAACCATTGTTGAGTTATTTCATTGGTGGAGAATTTACCCATGTTAGAGATGGGAACCCATCCGCTATTGGCAACTATTATGTTAATGATGAAAAACTAGCGGAATTAAAGAAGACTCCCTTGCGTTCTTCTGGAACCAGTGCCGGAGCTTTTGAAAACTCAGAGTATATAACTGAAAACGACTTAGAGTATTCGAAATATAAGAGAAATGAAGCCGGATCTGGGTTCAAGCTATCTGGGAAATTCGACGTGAGAACTACACCCAAAATTAACCTGACATTTGGAGGTAACATCGATTGGAATAAAGGGAAGTCTGTTGGTTGGAGCAACTCTTTGTTTAACTACCAGAATAACGGAGTATATTCTAACACCACCTGGAGAGCCTATGTCCGATTTACTCAAAAGTTTGACTCGCCGGAGGAGGCATATGATGAGAACAATACATCCTCTATAAAAAATGCCTTCTATACGCTACACGTAGATTATGGCGAAGTAATAGGTGAATTTCAGGATGGCAGGCATTATGCTAAAACAACTCTTGGGTCAGACTTCTCACTTAAACATGACATGAGTAATCTTTTTAATTATGGCTATGTAGGTAAGTTTACTACGTCCACGATAAACTCGTATGAGTTCGGATTCGATTCTATATCTAAAAAGGGCGGCTTAATTCACAATGGCTTCTTTGATACGCTTTACGCATTTACGCCTTCAGATATCAACCCAGATGCGTCGGATTACACGCAAAGTTTCTACGACCTTCAATCCGAACCTGTGCTTAACTATAACCAGGTGCTGGAAGGGAGAGGGCTTCCAAATGGATATCAGCCCGGAGACCTTTCTGATCAGGTATACAATATTTGGTTGAGCCCTGGAAGAATTTCAAATGGATACACTTTTTACAAACAAAACCAATTTAGAGTAATTGCTTCGGGCTCCGCCGACATCCTTGATAATCATGAGATATCTGCAGGATTTGAATATGAGCAAAGAACAGACCGGGGATACAATGTAAGCCCGGTAGGATTGTGGCGACAGATGAGGCAGTTGACAAATAACCACATACAACAAATAGATAAGAACAATCCACAACCGGTATTCATTGATCTATATGGTACCCCAACTACCGCGGATGATACTATCTATATCGGTATTGTAAACTACCCAAGAAGGTACGATGGAATATCACAAGCATATTTTGATTTCAGGTTAAGGCAAGAACTGGGCCTTGCAACAAATGGCACAGATTGGATTGATTTGAATGCGCTTCCTCCAAGTACTTTTTCGCTTGAAATGTTTAGCCCAGATGAACTTCTTAATAATGGTTCGAGTTATATAGGATATTATGGTTACGATTACACAGGGAACAAGCTTAAGACCAATCCAAGTCTAGATGATTTTTTCAATCAAACTAGATCAGTTGAAGGCTACAATGGACCAGCTATATTCGATCGACCTGTCGGAGCTTATCAACCAAACTACGTAGCTGGATACATTCAGGATAAATTCGCCTTTAAAGACCTGATCTTTAACCTAGGTCTTAGGGTAGATCGCTTCGATGCCAACCAAAAGGTACTTAAAGACCCGTATCTTCTATTCCCTGCAATCACAGCAGGAGAAGTAAAAGCAGGCACAGACCGCGCGCACCTCTCGGATGCCATACCATCCAGCATCGATGATGACTATATCGTTTATGTTGACAATTTAGAGAACCCGAGTAAGATAAAAGGGTATAGAAATGGTGACAAATGGTATAACTCGAGCGGTACGGAAATCCCCAATCCGACACCACTACTCGGAAATTTTGGTATTCAACCATATTTAGTTGACAAGGACAAAACAGATTCAAGAGAAATCAGTTCAGAAGCATTTGAAGATTACAAGCCGCAAACGAACTTCATGCCACGTATTGCTTTTTCCTTTCCTATATCAGATGAGGCCTTGTTCTTTGCACACTATGATATATTAACGAGAAGACCAGAAACGGGAGGTAATTCTATTGAAAGACTTGCCCCTACACAATACTTATTCATGCAAAGTCAAAATGGGGTGGTAAATAACCCAAACCTGAAGCCTTCTAAAACAGTCGATTACGAGTTGGGATACCAACAGAAACTGAATAACTATTCTTCGTTGAAGCTCTCGGTATTTTACAAAGAGATGAGAGATCAGCTCGTTTATATCCGAGTGGTTGAAGCATACCCTAGAAGCTATAACACCTGGGGTAATGAAGATTTCGGAACGGTAAAAGGACTAACCGTTGCATATGACCTTAGAAGAAAAGGGAATGTACGGATGAGAGCAAGTTACACGCTTCAGTTTGCGGATGGAACAGGGTCTGGTTCCGATATTGCTCTTAATGTCATCAGTTCAGGCCAGCCCAGGTTAAAGAGCATCAACTCACTCGACTGGGATCAACGGCACAGAGTCCAGGCTTCATTTGATTATCACTATAAGAAAGGGAAGGATTATAATGGCCCAGTGTGGTTCGACAAGAAGGTATTTGAGGATGCAGGATTCAATATTATATTCATTGGTGGCTCTGGGCTTCCCTATAGCAAGCAGCGAAAAGTAACCCAGGAAGCTGCATTTGGAGGAACAAATTCTGTCCTACTTGGCTCATTGAATGGCTCACGCTTGCCTTGGCAATTTAACATGGATGCCCGCATAGACAAATTGTTTGCGCTAAAATGGGGGAAAGAAAACAAGAAGACTGGATCGCTGATGGTTTACTTTCAGATACTGAATGTATTAAACACAAAGAATACTGTAGATGTGTACTCTGCAACAGGAAACCCAGACGATGATGGATACCTAAGTGACCCTGCTTCGCAAAATGCAATTGCAGGATTAAACGACGAAGAAGCATTCAGAATGATGTATGCTCTCAAAGTCAACCACCCAGGAAATTATAGCGTCCCAAGAAGGATTCGATTGGGCTTACAGCTTAACTTTTAATTAGAATTTGAAAAAACGGATATGAAACTCAAAATAATAACAGGAGTAGTTCTTTTTACATTATCTACGGTCATTTGGACAAATCAGTCCTATGCTGAAAGATATCCACTCGTTAAAGAGGACAAGATTATTGATGAAAACGCGGATAACAATACCCAACAAAAATCTAGCGGAACAAATTCTTTGCTCGCAGGTTGCGCGCCGCCTAATGGAGCTACTTATATTGAATTTAACAACGTCAGGGCTCTTATACATACTGGTGGAGACATGTTTTGGGACCTTGATAGCGATGTGAAATATGAAATTCCCAAAAACTCGCTTAAGCATTCTATGTTTCTTTCTTCTTTGTGGCTGGGTGGAACAGATGTTAATCAGCAGTTGAGAATTGCAGCGCAAAGATATCGCGGTGGCGGTGTCGACTTTTGGACCGGCCCCTTAGATACATCAGGAACTGCCGAAATTACTCCAGAAACCTGCGCTGAATGGGATAAACACTTTATTATTACTCGACAGGAAGTTGACGCATTTGACGCTTGGTATAATGAGCCAGAGGCCTATCCTACTTACGTAATTCCAAACTCCATTCTTGAGTGGCCAGCACATGGAAACGTTGCCAAGGGACAAGCATTTTATATGGCTCCATTCTTTGACCGCGATGACGATGGATTTTATGACCCTTATAGCGGTGATTATCCATACTATGACCTCAATAATGAAGAGTGTAATAGAAGCCGCGACAGAAAAGCCAAGCTTTTTGGTGATATTACCTTTTGGTTTGTTTTTAACGACAAAGGAAATTTGCACAAAGAAACTGAGGGAGATGCGATTGGTCTGGAAGTTCAGGCGCAGGAATTTGCTTTTGCGACAAACGACGAGATTAATAACATGACGTTTACCAACTACCGGATTATTAACAGATCTACATTTACCTTAATAAATACTTATTTCGGCACGAACTTCGATCCAGATCTGGGTGATCCCTCAGATGATTATATTGGATGCGATGTAAAGAGGGGCTTGGGTTATTGCTACAATGGTAAAGCAGTAGATGGTACAGGAGCAACGGGACATTATGGAGCCAACCCTCCTGCAATTGGTGTTGACTTCTTCGAAGGCCCTTTTCAAGATCCTGATCAAACTGACAACCCTGCGGATTCCGCATGTAACGCATTTATTAACGGAAGTATAAACGGGCTAAACTTTGGAGATGGTGAAATTGACAATGAAAGATGGGGAATGAGAAGGTTGGTGTACTATTGTAACCAAGGTCCTGGTTGCAACTTTGGAGTACAAGGTGATCCCGGTATTGCAGTGCATTACTACAGCTATCTTCGAGGGTATTGGAAAGATGGTACGAGAATGGTATATGGTGGAAATGGCCACACAGGAGATTGTACCTCTTGTGAGTATGCAGATTTCATGTTTCCTGGAGCAAAATCAAACCCAACACAAACAGACGAGTGTAATTGGGGAGTTTGCCAAAATCCAGATGGAACGAATTGCGGAATTACCCCAGGTGATCCACTACCTTGGACGGAGCAACAAGCGAATAATGAACCCGGCGACAGAAGATTTGTTCACTCTGCGGGTCCATTTACTTTGGCACCAGGTGCTGAAAATGATATTACGGTCGGAATTATTTGGGCAAGAGCTACCAGTAGCGACCCATTTCAATCAGTAGAGTTGGTACGTTTAGCCGACGACAAAGCGCAAGCATTATTTGACAACTGCTTTAAGGTATTGAACGGGCCAGATGCGCCCACACTCACATGCCAGGAATTGGATCAGGAAATCATTCTTTATATCTCCAATCCGTCTTCCTCTAATAACGCTAATGAAAAATATGCTGAACGGGATCCTCTAATCATCGTGCCTCAAGATTACCCCGGTCTTGAAGATGGAGAAATCATTGACATCTTTTACAGATTTCAGGGTTACCAGATTTATCAGCTTAAAGATTCAAGTGTAGCTGTTTCCGATATTGGGAATAACGATCTAGCAAGGCTGGTTGCACAAGTAGACATCAAGGATGGTGTTGACAAGCTGGTTAATCTAGAATATGATGAGGTAATAGGTGCCGAAGTACCATCATTAATGGTGAATGGAAATGACGTAGGAATCTCACATTCATTTAGAATAACAAAAGATGAATTTGCCAGTGGTACTACCACCTTAATCAATCATAAGAAGTATTACTTCTTGGCCTTGGCATATTCTCATAATCAGTACCTTGTGTATAATGGTTATCCAGATAGCCTTTCGCTAGAAGGTAACAAGAAGCCATACTTGGCAGGTCGTAAAACTGGTACCGGTGCCTCGATAGAAAGCTCAACCTGCATTCCGCATAAATCTACATTTGAGTTTAATGGAACTGAAGTGAACTCTGTCTATGGTGACAGTCCGGAAATTACAAGAATTGAAGGCCAAGGAAATGGAGGCTTGAATTTGGACCTAAGCAGTGGCTCCATAGATGCAATTATGTCGGGGGAACCCTGGTCAATCGAAAAAATAACTTATGTGAAAAATGCTGGCCCTCTTGGAGTAAAAGTAATTGATCCTCTTCAAGTAAAGGGAGGTCAGTACGTAGTTAAGTTTTTCCTTGACTCTCGGGATAGCGTTGCAATAACAGGTATGGGTCTCAATCAACCTCCGCCCGTTGCACCAGCACTCACCTTTTTTGAAGTAGACAAATCAAATAGAAGTGAATTTTCTGTTGGACAAGTGGTTTACATTAACGGTAGCCTTGAGAATGATGGCGAGTGGACCATCTTTAAAATTACCAATAGCACCCAGAATAGTAGTAATCTATCGATCACTACTGAAGAATACATGCCGGACAATGACAAAAATCAAATGGGCGTTGTCTATACTGGATACCGTTGGGCACTTATGGATGCTAATAATCAAACAGATACGATGTTTATTTCTGAGCAAACCATAAATACCCGTTCGGAGGAGTTGATAAGCAGCTTGGGAATATCTATAACAATTGAG
>NVRZ01000172.1 GCA_002401055.1 Bacteroidota bacterium | reverse complement strand
CTTTACAAATGTCTCACCCTGGTTTTCCTTTCTTTTCAGTATTCCGTCACCTTTGCCCAGCCACCTCAAATTGACTCGCTAATAGATCAGCTTGGAGAAGCTGAAGCCTTCCATGAACTCGGCAATTACGAAAGGGATGAAAACAAAAATTTTACAAAAGCAATGGGGTGGTATCAAAAATCACTTGAATTAGTTCAGAAGACTGATTCTGTTGAAGATTTAGCAATGCTTTTCAATTCCATTGGATTGAGCTACAAGGCAGACGAAGATCCTGAGAATGCCCTTCGCTATTTATTAAAATCACTGAAAACTTGCGAAGAACATCAGCTTAAGAAATTAGCACTCTATCCTTTAGGAAATATTGGAGGAGTTTACGAACGCCTTAAAAATTTTAAAAAAGCAGAAGAATATTATGTCAAAAGTTATGAAGCATCCAAAATATATGGAACAAAAAAAAGCATGCTAATTGACCTAAACAATCTTGGGAATGCCACATCGGCGTTAGGTAAATTCAAGATAGCCCGTAAATATTATTTAGAGGCTTTGGTAATTGCAAATGAGACAAATGACAAGAGCTACTTAGCTCATATCGCTAATAACTTAGGAGCAATCGCCTTTCTTCAGCAGAACTACGAAAAGGCAATTTCATATTTCCGTGATGCTTTAAAAATTAGAGAAGAAATGGGAGAGCAAGAAGATATTCCTTCATGTTGGAGTAATATCGGAGAGACATACGAAGCAATGGGAAATCCTCATAAGGCATTAGAATATTTGACAGCAGCTTTGGAATTAGCACAGGAAATAAATTCTCTGAGTGATATTATGAATACATCAGAAGTACTATCGAGAGTGCATGAATCAATCGGAAATTATAAAAGTGCTTTGCAATACCACCATCTCTCTACCGAATTACAGGATAGTTTGTTCAGCATAGAAAACCAAAAACAAATAACAGAAATGCAGACCAAATATGAAACCGAGAAAAAGGAGAAGGAAATAAAGCTACTCAGCCAAGAGAAACAACTGCAAGCTGCTGAGTTGAAGGAGAATCGCATTATGCTGTTTGTTTTTGCCGGAGGTTTTTTAATGGTGGTGATGTTTTCTTTCCTCTTATACAATCGTTTTCGCATCACTCACAGGCAAAAGAAGATCATACAAAAGCAAAAGGAAGTCGTAGATGAAAAGAACAAGGACATCACCGACAGTATTCGCTATGCCGAACAAATACAACACGCCATTTTGCCCCCAGAGGAATACTGCACTCAAACGCTTTCAGATCATTTTATCCTCTTTAGACCGAAGGATATTGTAAGCGGGGATTTCTATTGGGTACATGAAACTTTATCAGGTAAAGTTATTTGGGTTGCAGCAGATTGTACTGGACATGGCGTACCAGGTGCTTTTATGAGTATGATCGGGAATAGTTTGCTCAATGAAATTGTGGTGGAAAAAGGCATTACCACTCCAGGGAAAATTTTTGATGAATTGAAAGCAGGAATTATCAGTGCTCTGGGTCAAACCGATGCCTTAGGCCAATCAAAGGATGGTATGGATGCCTCCCTTTGTGTATGGAACAAAAAGAACAACCAATTGGAGTTTGCCGGAGCGTACAATCCGCTTTATCTTCTGAGGAAAGATGCTGCTAATTCTAATTTGAAAAACAAAGGCTTCAAATTCCATAGTAACGATCTGGCAGAACTGAAAGCCGACCGACAACCTATCGCATTTGAAGAAGGGAAAGATGCTCCGTTTACGACACACCAGATACAGTTGGAAGAAGGAGATTCGGTCTACACTTTCTCTGATGGGTTTCAGGATCAGTTTGGCGGGCCAAAGGGCAAAAAATTCACCGCCAAACGCTTAAAAGAAATGCTGCTTTCCATTCAGGAAAAAACAATGCCAGAGCAGAAGTTAATTCTGAATGAAACTATTGAAGAATGGAAGGGAGAGGACGAACAGATTGATGATATTGTTGTAATTGGTGTAAGAATCTAAAACGCCCCAAACCTCCCCGTTTGATATAACGATCAAGTCCGTGTTATAATCTTCAGGAAATATCCTATTTCTTACCCAAACACCCATGCGAAATTCGGAAACGCTTATCCCATTCGGCGGAGTGATCCTTAGTTTGGTACTCGCTATCTCTTCACTTTGGATATCTACCGACTCAACCCAAATAACTAATGGTCTAAAAGGCATTGTTTTTACCGCAGCAAGCAAAGAACAGACGAAATCTGCAACACCTCAATTTATTTCCGATCCGTTCACTGTGAAGCTGCAACAAATGAAAAGCATTCGTACCTCAGCACCAAGACAAAGGAGATCACAGCCCCGTTATGTATCACAACCCAGAACGTCAAAGCCTCAATATCGGTACAATACTTCCAAAACGACCAAAAGAAGTTCCGATAGAGTTCTCCTTGAAATTGTACGCGATCTGGAAAGGCTGAAATATCAGATAGACGCACTTATCAGGAAGGCAAAAACCTACTAATTCTAAAGTGTCGGCAAACCAATAAGTCCCATCAAAGCAATAGAGGAAATTATAAACCCAATAAAGACAACTTTTTTGAAAGTTTCATTTTTCCAAACATGTCGGAAGGGCATAAGCAATGAGAAAATTCCAAAAATAAGAGGGACCAAGATGAACAAAATAGAATCGATAATTCCTTCTTTGGGACCTGACCATAGAAATGCAATTCCAAAAAGTGGAAGTAAAATTGAAAAAGAAAGAATAATAGTTATACCAAGCCCTCCTAATATGAGGAATTCAAAGGCAACAAAAGCATTTGTTAAGGCACTGTTCGCTGGAGATGGTTGATCAGGAACCTGGCTCATAAGGTGTACTATTTTCTTCTGGTTGAGAAACTGCATTTTGTTTGGGGTTATAGAATGGATGCTTCCAGCATACAATTCCCATCCAAAGGAGTAAGGCACTGATGATCATGCTAACTGCCGATTGCGGAAGAGAAGTTACAGCACTAGCTACAGACAGTCCATATAAAATTGTGAGGAAAACGACAGACCATTTTTGGCCACGAAATACACCACGTGTGACATAATAAGCTAAGAATACGAATGCTCCCAGAGGCGCGAGTAACATTAAACCAAAGGTGCTCATCATGGCTGAAAGCTGAGGAACAATACCAGATAAAAAATGAGGGCCGGCCAACAAAAAAATCAAAAGTCCCATGAGAGTTATCAAAGTAATAGCATTTATAACTCCTAGAAGTGTGCCTTGCCAGGGACGTTCCACATTTTCCATATTTAAAAAGGGATTAAGTTGAGGAGCAAGCTGTTAAATATTAAATTGTCCATTTACTTATGTCAATGAAACATTTCTTCCCTTGAGAAAAATGTACGTTTGTATCAATTATGAATAGCATTATATATCTGCAACACTTTAAGTGGAAGTATCTGCTTATCGCTTTATTGTTCTTAGGGATCACCTATTCCCATGCTCATAGCCAAAGGAAAGATATTGCGAGTAAGCAGAACGGTGAAGAGGCAAATCCGCAAATTAATTCTCTTTTGAAGAATCTTAAAACAGCCAACGAAGACACCAATAAAGTCAATGGACTGAATAGACTGTTTCGCGAGCACCAAAATACAGACCCGGTAAAAGCACTTGATTATGCTGAAAAGGCGGTATTGCTCAGTGAAAAGTTGAGTTTCAATAAAGGCCTTGTTGAAGGCTGGACCAACATGGGAATCTACCATTATAACCAGGGCGATTATCCAAAGGCTCTAAACTATTTTAAAAAAACACTTGAGTTGAGTAAAAACTCAGGATTTAAGTTAAAAACGGCAGAATCATTCAACAATATCGGTGTTATCTACAGGAAACAAGGAGCGTATGATAAAGCACTAGATTACTTTTTGAAATCCCTGGCAATTAAGGAGGAAGAAGGGAATAAGCTGGGTGTAGCCGCTACTTTGACCAACATTGGGACCATTCATTATAATCAAACCAATTATAAACCGGCCCTCAACTATCTTTCAAAAGGTTTGAATATTTATGAAGAACTATTAATGCCAGAGAAGTCAGACAAGGGTAAAATCAGGCTTATAAAAAAACGAATTGCGAAAACAAATAATAATATCGGCAACGTACATAAAGATCAACACAATAATAAGAAGGCATTTCAACATTATTCCAGGGCACTAAAAATAAATGAAGAACTGAACGACCTTTTCGGCATCGCCAAATCTGTAAACAACATTGGGATTATTTATGAAAGGCAGGAAAAATATGCAGAGGCGCTGAAGTATTATTTCAAGGCTCTCAAACTGAACAAAGAACTCAACCGGGATTTTGGAATTGCCCTCACACTTTCAAACATCGGGAACATCTACAATAAACAGGGAAACTCCAGCCAAGCAATTCTATACGTGGATACGGCTTTGGTAATAGTGAATCGAATAGGCGCTAAGGGGCTTATAAAAGATATTTACCTGAAAATGGCGGAAACCTGGGCTGCTTTAGATAATTACGAAAAAGCGTATCAGTTCCAGGAACTTTATGCCACCGTTAAAGATTCGTTGTTAAACGAAGATTTTAACAGGCAGATTGCCGAAATGGAAACTAAATACGAGGTAACTAAGAAAGAGCAGGATATAGTATTGTTGAAGAAGGAAAAAGACTGGCAAATAAAACTTCGCAATGTTTTTATCGGATCTTTCTCTTTATTGCTGGTATTTGCCTTTGTTATTTTCAGAGGTTACCGTCAGAAGAGAAGAGCGAATAAATTACTAGCTACTCAAAATGAAACAATAGAAAAGCAAAAGGAAGTTCTGCAGAGCAGTCTTCATGAAACAAATGAAGAACTACAGCAATTGACTTACCAGAAAAAGGCCATCTCTTTAAAATATTCTGGTTTGGTGATCAATTTCAAGGACATTTTATTTGTAAAAGCTGAGGGCAATTATGTAAAACTGCATTTAGCAGACGAAAAAGATATTTTGGAAAGGGCTAAGTTGAAAGATTTTGCAAAACATCTGCCCAAGGATAAATTTATCCAGGTGCATCGCTCTTATATTGTAAATCTGGCGCATATAGTATCTCTTAATAAGGAGAATTTGAAAATTGGCAATACATTTATAAATATTTCCAAAAACTTTTACCCAAACTTGATGAGACATTATGGAGTGAGAAAGTAATTCCCGCCAATCCGGTGATTTCATCATCGTTTTTCACAGTTTCATCACATATTATTATCTCTTCGGATTTTTACCCTGTCATTTGATATTATTGTTTGCTTAACAATAAAAATGCAGCGAATTCTAATAATCTCCATACACTACCTGTTCTGATGCTGAGGTACGACCAAATATCATGCTTGTGGCTGTTCAAAATCATTTTTATCAGATGTTATTGAATAGCCTCTTATTTTTTATTTAGTAAATTAGCCTAGTTAAGTAAATTGACACAATTAAGCCATATAATTCATGAGTTAGAGAACTTTTATAAAAGAAATAAAGCGATAGTTATATTCTTTGAACTGAAAACGACCAATTTTCAAAAGACGCCAAAAGTATATAAGCTAAGCGCCACCAGTAAGCGTGGACTTAGTTTGTTTTTGGCGTTGGTGCTTGGTCGTACCTCAGTTCAGGGCAGGCTACAGCTCCGCGCTTTATTATTATGAACCTGACTTCTTAGAGGGCTGAGAAGTTTCTAATAACTAGCAAAATGAAAACACCACTCTTAAATTTATTTGTTGTTTTTGCAATTCTTATTTCAGTACCTTTAAATGCAAATGCTCAAAATATATTTCAGAAGGCTTATGGAGGATTGGATGTTGATGCTGCCTACTCAGTTCAACAAACAACAGACGGAGGGTATGTAATAGCTGGCACTACCAGTAGTTTTGGGGCCGGATCTGATTTCTACCTTATAAAGACTGATGGCTTGGGCGATACACTCTGGACAAAAATTTATGCAGGATCAGGTACTGATATTTTCTACTCAGTGCAGCAAACAACAGATGGAGGGTATGTGATGGCGGGCAGAACTAACAGTTTCGGCTTTGGGAGCGATGATTTCTACCTTGTAAAGACCGACAGCTTGGGTAATACGCTCTGGACGAAGACTTATGGAGGATCAAGTGGTGATAATGCCTACTCGGTGCAACAAACAACAGATGGCGGGTATGTAATAGCTGGAAATACCAATAGTTTTGGGGTTGGAGGATCTGATTTCTACCTTGTAAAGACTGATAGCTTGGGTGATACACTCTGGACAAAAACCTATGGGAATGTATGGACTGATATTGCCTACTCAGTACAGCAAACAACAGACGGAGGATATGTAATAGCTGGTCGGTCTTTTACGTCAAAATTCTACCTTGTAAAGACTGATGGCTTGGGCAATACAATCTGGATAAAGACTTATGGGGTATCAGGTTATGCTAATGAAGCCTACTCAGTGCAACAAACAGCAGACGGCGGATATGTGGTTGCTGGTTACACTGGAAGTTCTGGATGGAATGATTTCTACCTTGTAAAGACCGACAGCTTGGGCGATACACTCTGGACAAAGACCTATGGAGGATCAAGTGATGATCGTGCCAGCTCAGTGCAACAAACAGCAGACGGCGGATATGTGGTTGCTGGTTACACTGGAAGTTTTGGGGCAGGTGGAATGGATTTCTACCTTGTAAAGACTGATGGTTTGGGCGATACACTCTGGACAAAGACCTATGGAGGATCAAGTGATGATCGTGCCAACTCAGTGCAACAAACAGTAGACGGCGGATATGTGGTTGCTGGTTACACTGAAAGTTTTGGGGCAGGTGGAATGGATTTCTACCTTGTAAAAACTGATGCTAACGGATTGACTGATTCTAACCCAGGCGGTTCTCCTTCTTTAACCACAACATCAACAGATGCTTCAAGTAATAATTCTTGTGAT
>NVRZ01000171.1 GCA_002401055.1 Bacteroidota bacterium | reverse complement strand
TGGAAGCGTAAGGTCTTGGCCTTCAAGAGCACCCCCTTCGTCAGATTTCGAGCCACTAAATGTTGCAATTTTTTGCTCTGCACTCTCCTTCACTTTATTAATCAGCAAACCGAACTCCTTCTTCGAAGAGGCATCAACATCTTTCAATTTGGAAAAAAAACCTCTTAAAATGCCTTTTTTACCCAAGAAGCGAACACGAAATTCCTCGACCGCTGAAGCGGAAGATGCTTGAAAAGAGTTTATTTCGGATAATAGATCTTCTATTTCTGAGGCATCCATTGCTATTTGACCACCTTTAACTGGATAGTGATAGCAGTGGCCGGAACCGATCCATTCACCGCAACAACAGCAATCTTGTCTACAACCTCCATTCCTTCAACCACCTCTCCAAAGACAGTATATCCACCGTCTAGGTGTGGCGTTCCGCCCACTGTTGTATATGCCCGGCGTTGAGCCTCTGTGTATTTTGTTCTGGATCTTTTTTCCATAACATCTAGGTCGGCGTTAGAGCTAACCCTGCCATGAACAATGTAAAATTGAGAGCCAGACGATTCCTTTTTAGGGTTGACCTGATCTCCCATTCTGGCTGCACATAGCGCGCCCTTTTTATGAAAGTAATCTGGTATAAACTCAGCGGGGATTGTACTTCCAATGCTTTGAGAACCATTGGTTCCTGGAGCGCCACCCCCTTGAATCATAAAATTATTAATAACCCGGTGAAATATGGAGCCATTCATTTCTCCCGACTCAGCAAGCTTCAAGAAATTGGCCTTATGAAGAGGGGTTTTGTCGTAGAGCTTAACGGTAATTATACCCAGTTCAGTTGTTATTGTGACCAGAACGTCGCCATCCTTTGTTGATTTCTGTGCATGCGACGACATAGAGATGCCTAATGCAAGAAGCACATACAAACTAATTGAAATATACTTTTTCATGATGTAAATTTTAATGTTCTCCTCTGGAGTTCAAATATCGGACCACTTTTCTATCACAATATTAGTTATTATTTAGAAGTTGTAAAACTAATTGATTCGGCAAGGTCCAGTCAAATAAATCAATTAGTATCTTCACCGTGAGCAGCGGAACATAAAATGAGCTACATTGATATTGTGATAATAATACCTATTCTCTGGGGTCTGTACCGAGGCTTTGTCAAAGGACTGGTAATTCAAATAGCTTCGTTAATCTCGCTTATTCTTGGAATATACATTGGCGTAAAGTTTTCTGATATAGCTTCAAGCTTGTTGGAGAATAATTTTACCATGGATAAGCAGTACCTTGGAATAATCTCGTTTGTTGTCACCTTCTTAGTTGTCGTTGTTGGAATTCATTTCATAGCAAAGTTGTTGGAGAAGATCATCAACATGGTGGCAATGGGAATTTTTAACAAGCTTTTAGGCTCTTTATTGGGCGCCGCAAAATATGGATTAATAATTAGCGTACTCCTATTGATAATCAATTCAATAGATGCTAAACTTGATATTGTTTCGGAGTCCGAAAAGAGGAAATCTGTTCTTTATGCGCCGATGTTACGAATCGTTCCAGCTATTATTCCAAGTATTAAAGATCTTGTAGGGAAAGACAGGAATGAGAGCCTAGTCTAAAATCGCCTTAACTCCTGGCAGCTCTTTGCCTTCAATGTATTCCAGCAAAGCACCCCCGCCTGTTGAAACATAGCTTACTTTATCAGATAGACCTAGCTTGTTAATAGCTGCTACCGAATCACCCCCGCCAACCAAAGAGAATGCACCATTGCTTGTTGCGGTTGCAATTGCCTGCGCAACGCTTTTGGTTCCCGCCTCAAAGTTTGACATTTCAAAAACACCCATGGGTCCATTCCAAAGAACTGACTCGGATTTTTTAATTACATCCGTGAACAGCACTTCTGTTTGGGGCCCAATATCAAGACCCATCCACCCATCAGGAATTTCATCAATCATTACGGTTTCAATTTTGGCATCATTTGAAAATTCATTTGCTATAATTGAATCTACGGGTAGGTAAAGGCTTACGTTTTTGGAAGCGGCTAGCTCGCATAGCTCCATGGCTAGCGCAAGTAATGAATCGTCAATGAGCGAGTTCCCAACATTTCCACCCATTGCTTTTATGAATGTAAATGCCATACCACCGCCAATAATGAGATTGTCAATCTTGTTTAACAACTCTTTAATTATTTCCACCTTACCTGCAATCTTGGCACCGCCTAAAATGGCAGTAAAGGGGCGTTTTGCATTTTGCATAATGGAATCGATATTGCTTATCTCACTCTGAAGCAGATAGCCAAAAAGTTTATTATCCGGAAAGAACTGAGTTATAACGGATGTTGAGGCATGCGCTCTGTGAGAAGTCCCAAAGGCATCGTTAATGTAAACATCGCCCATTCTTGAAAGCGCTTCGCTAAATTCTATATCCCCCCTTGTCTCTCCCTCATGAAAACGAAGATTTTCCAGTAATAAAACGGAGCCGGAAGGCAAACCCTTTGCTTGTGCTAGCGACTCATCGCCGATACAGTTGTCGGAAAAGCCAACCTTGAGATTTAACAACTTAGAGAGATGATTTTGAAGGTGCTTCAAAGAATATCGTTCTTCATAGCCGTTTTTAGGCCTTCCCAAATGAGACATCAACACGACGCTTCCGCCTCCTTCAAGTACCTTTGTTATTGTTGATATTGACGCCTTTATCCGAGTATCGTCTTCAACTTCATGAGCGTCATTTAATGGAATATTAAAATCCACCCGAATTAGCGCACGTTTTTCAAAAAAATCGAATTTATCCATCGAGATCATCAAAACGAAATTATACTTTATTTATTTATCTTTGGATGCAACCCTACCAGCAAATAATTATGCTTTTTTCAGAGGTAATAGGCCAGGAAGTCGTCAAAAGATCACTAATTAAGTCTGTTAAAAACAACAGGGTAAGCCATGCCCAACTCTTCCTTGGCCCAGAAGGCTCTGGAAACCTTGCAATGGCGGTTGCATTTGCTCAGTATATTTCATGTGAAGACAGAAAAGAGGATGATTCTTGTGGTAGCTGCTCATCTTGTGTGAAGTACAACAATATTGCGCATCCCGATTTGCATTTCATTTTCCCCGTTGCTACGAACAAGGAGGTAACCAAAAACCCAAGAAGCGATCTTTTTATGCAGCAGTGGCGAGAGGCTTTAAAAGACAACCCCTACATGAGTCTGGGACAGTGGCATCGCCATCTAGGAATCGAGAACAAACAGGCAATTATAAATGCCGAAGACTGCAATGAGATAATTAAAAAACTCAGCCTTAAGACCTTTGAGTCGGAGTTCAAAGTGATGATTATTTGGAGAGCAGAGAGGCTATTTCACTCTGCCGCACCCAAACTTTTAAAAATACTGGAGGAGCCGCCGGATAAAACATTGTTTCTGTTGATAGCAGAAAATTCTGAACAAATTATTCAAACAATTTTATCTCGAACTCAGGTCGTGAGGTTTAAAAAACTCGATCAGCAAAGCATGGAGAAAAAACTGGCTAGTAAATTTACACTGGACGAAAATAAGTTGAATTACATAGTAAGAATGTCAGCGGGAAATTATACCGAAGCATTGCGTCTTGTTGAGCACAGCGTGGTTAAGGAGTTCAACTTCATAGAATTTCAAAAGTGGATGAGAATGTGTTTTAAAAAGGATGTTGTAAAATTAATGGAGTGGATTGATGAGGTAGGAAAAATCGGCCGAGAGCGCCAAAAGAGTTTTATTCAGCACGCACTTCAAATGGTGCGAGAGTGTCTTATGATCAATTATGGAGTGGGCAAGCTGGTGGTTCTAACAGGCGAAGAAAGGAAGTTTGTAAATAACTTTTCCCCGTTCATCAACAATAACAACTGCATCGGTATTGCAGAGGAACTTAACAAGGCATACTATAATATTGAGCGAAATGCCAATATTCGGATCCTAATGTTAGACCTGTCCATTTCTATTTCTGATATGCTAAAAAAGCGCTAATTGCCCTAAAAACACCGCATTGATAAAGACATCTTACATATTTGCTTTGTTCGCACTTACCATGCTTTGCTCGTGCGATAGCGCCAGGATATACGAGGAGAATAAAAGCATAACAGACGGTATTTGGAATGTCAATAATGTCATATCCTTTGAGGTCGAGATCACAGATTCGGTTGCGCCTGTAAATCTGTATTTAAATGTAAGAAATGCTGGAATGTATCAGTTTGAAAACCTTTTTATGTTTATCACCACAACGTTTCCAAATGGTAAGCTGCACGAAGATACTGTTGAATGTATTTTGGCGGATCAGAGTGGCTGGCTGGGAGATGGGCTGGGAGACATTTTCGACAATCAAATACTTTTTAGGAGGCGGGTAGTTTTCCCTTTAACCGGCGCGTACGTTTTTTCTTTTGAGCAGGCCCATCGATTTGGTGATGAACCGTACATAGAAAACCTACCCTTTATCGTTGATGTAGGACTGCGAATAGAATACAGTAAATGAAGATCAATTGAGGAAGTATAAGAAGTACATAATATGGCTATGGCTCATGTTCGTTGTGGGAATGTGCATGATCGTCTCTTTGATATGGATGATTGCGAGCGGTTACTTTGGAAGCCTCCCAACTTTCGAAGAACTTGAAAACCCCAAAAGCAACCTCGCATCTGAAGTATATTCTGTAGACGGCAAGATACTTGGTAAATATTTTATACAAAACCGATCAAACGTTGGCTATGAAGAGCTATCGCACAACTTGGTCAATGCACTGGTTGCAACGGAGGATATCAGGTTTGTAGACCACTCTGGTGTTGACCTCCGAGGATTAATGAGGGTATTGGTGAAGACAATACTCTTTCGGCAGGGATCCGGTGGGGGTAGTACTATCACTCAGCAGTTGGCAAAGAACCTCTTTCCTAGGGACCGGCTTTCAAAAATCGAACTTGTAATCAGAAAAATAAAAGAGTGGGTAATCGCGGTAAAGCTCGAACGCAACTACACGAAAAAGGAAATATTATCAATGTATCTCAATACCGTTGCTTTTGGAAGTAATTCCTATGGCATTAAATCGGCAAGCAAGACCTTTTATAACACGACACAAGATTCTCTTTCCATTGATCAGGCCGCCGTGCTAATAGGGCTGTTAAAGGCGCCGTCAAGATATAGCCCTGTCAGAAATGTGGAGAGATCTACGGCTAGACGAAATACAGTGCTCTCACAAATGAGAAAATACGAATTTATCAATCAGGATGAGCTGGATTCGATTAAAGCAATGCCTATACTTCTCGAGTACAGTGCTCAAAATCATCAAGCAGGATTGGCCACGTATTTTAGAGAATACCTCCGTGGGCAGCTATCAGAGTGGT
Source organism: Bacteroidota bacterium (assembly GCA_002401055.1). GTDB lineage: Bacteria > Bacteroidota > Bacteroidia > NORP154 > NORP154 > NORP154. Next base: position 1,591 of record NVRZ01000171.1, on the reverse strand, counting down.
GCCAGAGCCAAAAGAAACCAGACGGCACTCAATATAACTTGTATCAGGATGGGTTGAAAATCTACACGACCATAAATTCTACAATGCAGGAATATGCCGAAGAGGCGGTAAAAGAGCATTTAGGGGGAGAGCTTCAGGAGATATTTTTCAGACGCTGGAAAGGAGCAAAGAACGCACCCTTTTACAGGTTGTCTAAGAAGCAGATCAAAAACATTATGAACCAGGCGATGAAAGGCTCAAATAGGTACTTGACACTTACAGGAAAAGCATGCGCCAACTGTGGTCGCCGCGGTAAATATGTTCAAAAGATTGAAGAGGATGGGGTGAATTACTTTCAATGTAGTGCTTCTGACTGCAAAAACCGGAGTCTGGTAACGCCAGCCGACTCAATACCGGTTATTTTCAACAGGCCGGTCAAGATGAAAGTTTTTGCATGGGGGGGAGATGTGGACACGGTACTGTCGCCCATGGACTCCATTCTATATTATAAATATTTCTTGCATACAGGGCTAATGTCTATGGAACCAGGCACAGGGTATGTGAGAGCATGGGTTGGGGGCATTAATTACAAGTACTTTCAATTCGATCATGTAAAGCTGTCTCGCCGACAAGTAGGATCCACCTTTAAACCATTTGTTTATGCTTTGGCCATGCAAGAAAAATGGTCGCCATGTAGGCCCATTCAAAATGTTCCGGTAACATTTAATGTTGGAGACTTTAACATTGAAAAGTCGTGGACTCCTCGCAATTCAGATGATAAATATGATGATTTGACTCTTTCGCTGAGCTTTGGCTTGGCCAACTCTATCAATAGGATGACGGCATATATAATGAAACAATTTGGACCTGAGGCTGTTGTAAACTTGGCGCAGCAGATGGGAATTACTAGCTATCTTGATCCACAGCCGGCTCTTTGTTTGGGGTCTTCGGACCTAACAGTATATGAAATGGTTGGTGCGTATGGAACATTTGCCAATAAAGGTATCTGGACAGAACCGATTATTGTTACTAGAATAGAGGACAATAAAGGAAATTTAATAGAGGAATTTATACCTGAAAAACGGGAAGCGATGAGCGAGGAAACAGCAACGCTTATGCTAAATATGTTGATGGGTGTAATTACAGGCGTTCATGATCCGGAAGCGCAGAAAAAGACGGGAAAAAGACGAATCGGATCAGGAGTAAGGCTTGGGGGGAAATATAAACTGTATAACCAAATTGCGGGGAAAACAGGAACAACTCAAAACTATTCTGACGGATGGTTCATGGGCATTACGCCAAATCTAGTAACAGGTGTTTGGGTAGGATGCGAAGACAGGGCAGTCCATTTCAGACGAATGTATTACGGACAAGGCGCCAATATGGCTCTTCCTATATGGGCTTTGTATATGAAGAAGATTTATGAGGACAATTCACTTGGCGTTACCCAAGCAGATAAATTTGATCTTATTCCGGCACATAAGTTAGAAACGGAAATTGATTGCGATAAGTATAGGAGGGATCACTCAACAAATTATGAGGGCGTTCCCCAAGTGTTTTAATAGTTTCTATTTCCATTAGGTTCATGATCAGTATTGAGTTAAAAAAGCTT
>NVRZ01000170.1 GCA_002401055.1 Bacteroidota bacterium | reverse complement strand
TACCACCGAAAACCTAACAGGTATTTACGAACAGGTACAAGTTGAGCAATTGAACATATTCCCAAATCCATCAGGTGGAACCGCAAGGCTATCCTTTCATAGCAGGAGTAAAGGGCACGTTAAAGTAATTGTCAGTGATATAACGGGCAGACAGTTTGCAACGATCTTTGATGGAATTATGATGATTGGCAATCAGGAGTTACTGATCCCTGCAATGCCCTCGGGTATACATCTGCTAAAGATGGAAACAAGAACAGGTGTTCTGGTCAGAAGATTTGTAAAGTTATAGGCGAAGAACAGAAAGAGATTCTGTCAATAATATTAGTCTTTAAATCCTACCAATAAAGCCACACAGCCAGAGATGGATAAAGAGCCGGTAAGTTTAGCTGCGTCATGTTTGCCCGCTTTCGGTACCTGAACAAGTATTATCATTTGCTGAGTTGCATTCACATTAAAGTCCCAGTTTTTAGCATCAGCTTCATCTTCACTGTTGAATAGGATTTCCCTATCCATATCCATCATTTTAAATGAAACATTTTTTAATGATTGCTGTGCGCATATCATTACTCTGTAGTGTTGACCAGCATGAAATGTCATTACCAATTCCGCAGACTCACCTGCCATTAAGGTAGTACTATTTAGTTGCCCATTATGTATAAATGGTTTTAATGCTGGCAGGCACTTTTTCTTGGCAAATCCTTTGCACTGAGAATAACCCACCACAGGTATGCTAATGGCCAAAGCCAAGACTGCAATTTTTACAAAATTCAACTTGTTTGATATCATATCAGTTCTATTTAACAATATTATTTCTTATGGATTTAACTTTCTCAGTAATAGCTTCTAATTCAGATTCACCAATAGTAATTTCACTGGTAGTTTGTAAGGTGGTTATCTTAGATTTTGAATCAGTAGTAGGTTCCCTACGTGTATAGGTGATTTCCACGCCATTATAGGTTTCCCTTAAATCCTGAAGATCCGCGATAATAGGCTTCACTTCTTCATCAGAAAAATGTTGCAACATTGCAATTAGGTTGCCCAAAGTCAGCTTCTGTTCTCCAATCCTACTAACTATTTCTTTGTTGTTTTCCGTTTTGCTTGCAATGTTAACTGAGATATACAATCCTTCAATCCAACCGCCTGCTACTACGAGTGCAGAGGTACTGGACCGATTGTTCTCCTTTAGGTATGCATCCGTTTCCCAGTACGAATCCGAGATGATTGAGACTAGAGAATCTCTATTGTTTAAATTCTGTTGAATTCTCTTAACTGTAGATTCACCAAATGCGCTTGTTATTCCAAGATCATCTGCCAATCTCTTACATGCTGCAAAGTAATGCATCGTCTCCTGAGTTTGCTCAAATATACTTGAGTAACTAAGGTCTGCACCGTATATACCAAGATTCAGCGCCATACTGGTTTGTGTATGGTAATTAGACAGATTGTCTACAGAATTACACAAGGTGTTATCGTAAGCTGCACCAGCTTTCTTAATAATAGAAGTGAGTTCCAAAGGGGATGGAATTGTGTAAAAAACCTTACCAGATTTCTTAACCTTATTTTCTTCTTCTATTGGTTCAGCTTCTTCCACTGCTTGATCTCCATCCAACTGATCACTTTCGTCGGTGGAATCAGAACTACATGCGCTCAGGAAGAATATAAAGCTGGTTATGATGGCAAAGTACCCAACATATCTAATGTGTTTGTTGATCAACATAAATCTTCGTTTTAAAGTGATTGATATCTTATGGTTCAATAGATAGCAAATATAGTTTTATTTATTCCGAAATATAAAAAATGTAATGCGAATTATTTCAGGCTACCTTCTTAAATTATATAAATAAAGCCTTGGTTACGCGAAAGATAACAGGAATGTTACGAAAATCTTCAAAAAATCTAGCAATTACCCTTAATGTGCTTCTAACCAGTTGTTTCCAACTCCCATATCTGCAACCAGTGGTACTTTCATTTTAATGGCTGACTTCATTTGCATATCTACAAGGGATTTCAACTCATCTAACTCTGATGTAACTGCATCGAATACCAGTTCGTCATGTACCTGAAGTATCATTTTTGAGTTCATTTTTAACTTTGCCATTTCCCTATGGATGTTGATCATGGCAATTTTTATCATGTCCGCAGCAGATCCTTGTATTGGGGCGTTGATGGCATTTCGTTCTGCGTGACCTCTAACAATGGCATTACCAGAGTTAATATCCTTTAAATGGCGTCTTCTTCCCATAATGGTTTCCACATACCCATTTTTACGAGCAAATTCAATATTGCTATCCATATAAGTTCTCAATTTCGGGTATTGTCCAAAAAAGTTATCGATTATTTCTTTGGCGTCTTTTCTGGGAATGTTCAGGTTTTGAGCCAAGCCAAAAGCGGTTTGTCCATATGAGATACCAAAATTAACAGCTTTAGATTTCCCCCTAAGCTCTCTGGTAACCTCATCCATTGGTACGTTAAAAATTTTGGAAGCAGTTGATGTATGTATATCTACACCTAATACAAATGCTTCAATCATATTTTCATCTTCACTTAATTCGGCAATTATTCTTAGCTCTACTTGCGAGTAATCGGCGGATAACAGCGTGTGCTTATCGTCGGTGGGAATGAAAGCTTTTCTAACTTCTCTGCCACGTTCAGTACGAATAGGGATGTTCTGCAAATTGGGTCGGTCAGAGCTCAACCTTCCTGTTGCCGCAACCGCTTGGTTGTAAGAGGTATGTATTTTCCCCGTTTTTGCATTTACCATTTCCGGCAAACTATCTACATACGTGGATTTTAATTTTCGTAAGCCTCTGAATTCCAATATCTTGGGTACAATGTCATGCGAATGAATGAGCTTGGATAGAATGTCTTCGGAAGTAGCATACTGCCCAGTTTTGGTTTTTTTTGGTTTGTCGTCGATTTTTAAAGTCTCAAATAGTATATCTCCTAGTTGCTTAGGTGAGTCTACATTAAAGGAGGTTCCCGCGTGTTCATGTATTTCGCCTTCAAGTTTGATGATATCATCACCAAGTTCCCCGGAGAGCTTTTTAAGTGAGGCGGAATCCAGTTTTATTCCTTCAGCTTCCATATCAGCCAGAACCGTAATCAGGGGTAGTTCTATCTCAGTAAGAAGCTTCATCGCTTCTTCTTCTTTTACTAATGGTTCTAGCTTTTCCCTCAGCTGAAATGTAATATCTGCATCTTCACAAGCGTACTCAGATACTTCTTTTATTTCAGCTTGCCTGATGCTGATCTGTGCCCTTCCTTTTTTCCCAATCAGCGTTTCGATAGATACTGGTGAATAGTTGAGATAAGTTTCCGCGAGCACATTCATGTTATGACGCATATCTGGCCTTAAAACGTAATGAGCAATCATTGTATCGAACAACTCTCCTTTTACAGTTACATCATAGTTTTTTAGAATTAGTATGTCGTACTTAATGTTCTGTCCGGTCTTGCCAATACCTTCATTTTCGAAGAGTTCTTTAAACTCATTTACCATTGACAGCGCATCTTGATAATCCTCAGGAACAGGTACGTAGTAGGCCTCGCCGCTTTTAAATGAAAAAGATATTCCCACCATCTCAGCAACAATCGGATCCAATCCTGTTGTTTCTGTATCAAAGCAAAACGTTTTTTGTTTGTTTAGCTTTTCGAGAAGGTCCTTTCTTTTATCATCCGTATCTACCAGATGGTAACTGTGTTTTGTGTCAGAAATGGTTTGAAAGGGAGAAGCAATTTCCCCTCCAAAAGATTCTCCTTCCAATTCTGAAAAAAGATCTATGGGCCCATCCGATCTTTTGGTTGGGGCCTCTGTTTTTCCATTATCACCTGGTGAGAGTATCTTTTGCGCCAGTTGTCTGAACTCGAGTTCTGTAAACAACTCCATCAAGGCATCGTTATTCCAAGGTTGTAGTTTGAGTTTATCCTCATCAAATTCCACCGGGGAATCCAAGATAATTGTGGCCAGCTGTTTTGAAAGCAAGGCTTGTTCCGCAAAATTCTCTACGTTCTCTTTGAGCTTGCCTTTTAGCTTGTCCGTGTTCTTGAGTAGGTTTTCAATGCTTCCGAATTCGCCAATCAGTTTCTTTGCGGTCTTTTCTCCTACACCAGGAACTCCAGGAATGTTGTCAACTGCGTCTCCCCACAATCCGAGAATATCAATTAATTGTTTGGGTTCTTTAATCTCAAATTTTTCACATATTTCTTTAACCCCGAGAACTTCCGCAGGATTTCCCGCTCTAGGAGGCTTAAACACGAATACTTTATCTGTTATCAGTTGTCCGAAGTCTTTATCAGGGGTCATCATGTAGGTGGTGAAACCCTTGGCCTCAGCCATGGTTGATAGAGTGCCTATAATGTCATCTGCTTCATAACCGGGTAATTCAAGAATAGGAATGTTGAACCCTTCAATAAGTTCTTTGATGTATGGTATTGCAAGTGCAATATCCTCAGGCATTGCTTCTCTGTTCGCTTTATACTCTGGATAGATCGCTACGCGATCCGTTGGTCCTGGAGTATCAAAAACCACCGCAATATGGGTTGGACTCTGTTTGTTCAAGACATCTAGTAGGGTGTTGCAGAAGCCAAGCACAGCTGATGTATTCAGCCCCTTCGAGTTGATTCTAGGGTTTTTGATGAATGCGTAATAAGCTCTGTAAATCAGGGCAAACGCGTCTAGTAAGAAAAGTTTTTTATCAGGGTTACTCATTGGGTGATAGATTATTTTTCAGTGTAAACAACTTCCAGAATTGTTTGTCCAACAGCCTTAAGGGTTCCTTTGTCAATAATGTCCATGTTATCATTGTGTGTATGCCAGTATGATCCAAAGTTAGTTGGAGTTAAGGGATCATGCTGAATAATATTTATGCAAGGGATATTTGCAAGTGTATTTACGTACAAATGATCATCCGTAATTGGCGGTATTTGTTTAAAGATAAAATGATTTGAATAACCCAAATTAGCGGCGATTTCCCACACTTTCTTCACCACATGTGGGGCGTATCTTCTTGAGTACCCTTCCATGTAAAATTGCGCGTCTTTTGCACCAACCATATCCAACAGAATTCCATATTTGGGATAGTATCCTTTTGCAAGCGCTGCTTTTGACCAGTATTGAGAGCCGAGACAATATGAATTGTTTACACTGGGCCTTCCATAATCTTCCACGTCGAACAGTACAATATCTACCCCAATGTTCGGCGGGGTAGAACCTAGAAGTCTCCCAATTTCCAGCAGCACACCAACTCCACTTGCCCCATCATTTGCTCCTGGAATGGGTTCATTTCGTCTAGAGACATCTCTGTCGGCTATCGGCCGTGTATCCCAATGTGCGCACAGGAGGATGCGTTTATGTGATTCAGGATTGGATGAAGCAATGATGTTGATGAATCTTAGTTTCATGCCGTCATAACCAGTAACCTGCCCTTCCTGAGTGGTGACTTCTAGATTAAAGGAGCGCAGTTTGCTGATAAGATACTTGGCGCAACTATCTTGCTCTGGGGAGTTTGGAACCCTAGGCCCTATTTCTACTTGCTCGGATATGTAAATATATGCGGAGTCCTGATTGAAAGAAGGAGTTGCAATTCTAGGTAAATCATTTACAATTACCTTTCCTATTCCTTCTTCTTCTGCCTCGTTACAGGCAACTATAAATATACAAATGAGCAGAAATAAACTAGCCCTCATACGACCAGGACGTGCCTCCATCTTCATCTTTAGTAGTTATATTAAGCTTTGAAAGCACATCTCGAATCTTGTCTGAGGTCGCAAAGTCTTTGTTGGCCCGCGATTCCTGCCTAATATCCAGAATTAAATCCATCAAGGGATCCATAAGGTTATCTCCTTGCTGATTTTGATTCTTGCTCAACCCCAATATATCGACGGCAAAGTCTTCGAAAATGGAGTTAAGAGATTTCAAATCGTCTTTTGAAATTGACTCTTCACCAGCATTAACGGAATTGGTAATTCGTACAGCTTCAAAAAGGTGGGATATTAAAACGGGAGTGTTAAAATCATCTGATATTGCCTTAATGCATTCCTCCCGAAGCTTAGCAATATTTGAAGTGGAGTTATCGGCAGTGGCTATTTTCTTAGCCAATATGATTCCATTCAACAACTTGTTAAGCCCCTTTTCTGCAGCTTCGAGTGCCGTGTTTGAGAAATCAAGTGTTCCTCTATAATGTGCCTGAAGAATAAAAAACCTGACTGTACCAGGCTCAAATGCCTGTGATAGCAACTTGTGACTACCTGCAAATAACTCCTCTAGTGTAATGAAGTTCCCAAGAGATTTACTCATCTTTTGTCCGTCGATGGTAATCATATTGTTGTGAATCCAATACTTCACAGGATCCTTACCATTTGCAGCCTGTGACTGGGCAATTTCACATTCGTGGTGAGGAAATAGAAGGTCCATTCCGCCGCCATGGATGTCAAAATAATCACCTAGATATTTGGCGCTCATGGTAGAACATTCCAAATGCCATCCGGGAAATCCAAGACTCCAGGGTGATGGCCATTTCATAATATGTTCTGGTTCAGCCTTCTTCCAGAGCGCAAAGTCCACGCCGTTCCTTTTTTCCTCCTGGCCGGCAAGGTCTCTTGTGTTCTCCAGTAGCTCATCCAAAACACGGCCTGACAGCTTTCCGTAGTTATTGCTCGAGTTATATTTGACTACATCAAAATATACAGAGCCATTAACCTCATAGGCAAATCCATTGTCAATTATATCTTGAGTCATTTTAATTTGTTCTATGATATGGCCCGATGCGCGTGGTTCAATACTGGGATGTCTGATATTCAGCATATCCATGCTACGGTGATAGCTGTCGGTATATATTTGGACTATCTCCATCGGCTCTAGTTGCTCTAAACGTGCTTTTTTAGCAATTTTGTCCTCACCGTCTTCAGCATCATCCGCGGGCTCTGCCACTG
>NVRZ01000169.1 GCA_002401055.1 Bacteroidota bacterium | reverse complement strand
TTTAAATAGGTACTAATTGCATAATCAGTTACATTCTTGGCGAGAAAGGCGTTGGCCAGCCCTATGATTGTTGACCTTTCTGCTGGTACATCTTTTACCGCACGATCATATTGTTGTTTGGATTTGGCAAGTTCGCCAGCATTGGTGTAAACATATCCCAGATCTACAATAAAACTTGGGACGTTAGGGTTCCTTTTAATCTGTTTCTTAACAAGCTTTTCTGCGGTTTTGTGTTCGTTAAGCTTTAACAAGCAATTCAGGTAGTAGTTGTAGTAATAAGTTAGTTTGGATTTGCCAAACAGTTGGCCATAAAGAACAACAGCTTTGTCATATTCTTGTTCCTGGTAGTACTGTAGCGCAAGCTCCTTGTCCGTTTGCGTTTGAGAATAGGCATTTCCAACAGCAATGAACACTGACAATATATAAACAAGCAAGGCCTTTTTCATGACGTGAAATGGCTTAATTAGTAGTGGAGTTATTTCTTTGTTTTAGCCTTCGGCAATTCTGAGAAGAATTTGCTTTATTCTCGGTTTGGAATTCTTATAACCGGATATACTGGCCTTTACCAAAGGTATCTTGCCCTCGATTGAATTCTTTAATTCTTCAATGGCAATTGCTTCCACTTTTATGTAAACATTAAACGAATCAGCTGCTAGAATATTCTTTGTAAGGTCGTTTCTCAGGTTCGAAAGTTGCTCACTTGAATATGTTAACTCGTTTCGATAGTAACTATAGTTTTTAATGTATTTGCCAAAAGACTTGTTGATATCATTATAGTCAGACAAAAATTTGGCCAAATCCCATTCCAATGAATCCTGGAAGTACTCTTTAAATACATCCAAGTCAGCAGTTATTAATTTGGTGGATTCTATCAGGACATTGATATCTATTTCACCCAATTGTGCTTCCGCATCTGATATCACGCTTTCAAGACTATCTATCTCTACAAATTGCGCATCGATGTTAGGGTTCGTACAGAAACCTAGGAGCAGAAGCAGAGATGCAATCAAGTTACGCATGATATCTTCAGTATTAATCAATGATATTAAATCCGGTGTAATCCACAAGTGCAGCGGGAATCTTTATTCCATCTTTGGTCTGATTGTTTTCTAAAAGTGCTGCAACTATTCGAGGCAGGGCCAATGCACTTCCATTTAAGGTATGAACCATTGTCGCTTTTTTGTCACCTTCTTTGAATCTAAGATTAAGGCGATTTGCCTGAAAGGACTCAAAATTTGAGATTGAGCTTACTTCTAGCCACCTTTGCTGTCCTCCAGAGTATACCTCCATGTCATAAGTAAGGGCGGAAGTGAATCCCATATCACCACTGCAGAGCTTGGCTACTCTATAAGGAAGTTCGAGAAGATCCAATAATCCAGCAACGTAGTTGGTCATTTCCTCCAGTACAGAATATGAATTATCTGGATGCTGAATCTGTACGATTTCTACTTTATCAAATTGATGCAATCGGTTCAATCCTTTTACGTCTTTTCCATAAGATCCGGCTTCTCGCCTAAAACATTGAGCATAAGCAACCATTTTGATTGGAAGTTCCTCTATTTTTAAAAGATCGTCTCGGTAAAGGTTTGTGAGCTGTACTTCGGCAGTTGGCGATAAATACATCTTGTCTAACTCCAAATGATACATCTGTGCGTCTTTATCTGGTAATTGCCCCGTACCATAGCCCGATTCAGGATTAATCAACACAGGTGGCTGATATTCGGTGTATCCAGCTTCTAAGGCCTTATCCAAAAAGAAGCTTATCAGTGCACGTTGAAGTCGCGCACCTTTACCTCTGTATACTGGGAATCCACTTCCGGTTATCTTGGCTCCTAATTCAAAATCTATGAGCTTGTACTTGTCTGCCAATTCCCAATGCGGTAAAGCATTTTCTTCCAGGTTAGGCAGGTTACCTGATTCCTTAACAATTTCATTGTCCTTTGCTGCGTTACCTTTTGGAACAGATTCGTCAGGTGCGTTCGGAATTAGAACGAGCAGCGCTTTAATAGACTCTTCGGTTTTGTGGAGTTTATCCGTTAGAGTTTTGGAAGTTTCTTTTTGCGTGGCAGTTTCAGCTTTTTTATTCTCAGCTTGCTCCTTCTCGCCCGTTTTATACAACTCCCCAATTTCTTTCGCCAGCTGATTTAAATTTGAAAGGATTGCGTCGAGTTCAGTTTGCGTCTCTTTTCTTTGACTGTCTAATGCTAGTATTTCATTAAAATAGTTATGTGCATCAAAGTTTCTTATCTCGAGTCGTTCGAGTAGCTTTTTAGTGTTTTCTCTTATGTCATTTACGTTGAGCATACCTGCTTTTCTATGATCAAAATTACGGTTAATAAAACAAAGAATCCCGACGTGGTGCTTATGCTTTGCACCAGGCCGGGATCAAAAATATTGAACAAATTATTTTACTTAGTCGCAGCTGAGGGCTCTACAGATACAAACGACTTGTTGTCCCTTTTCCTTTTAAATACCACTGTACCGTCAATCATTGCAAATAAGGTATGGTCCTTGCCCATGCCTACATTGCTATCCGGGTGGTGTTTGGTTCCTCGTTGTCGTACGATAATATTGCCAGCAATTACAGCCTGGCCGCCATATATTTTTACGCCAAGACGCTTGCTTTCTGATTCTCTTCCGTTTCTTGAGCTACCTGCTCCTTTTTTGTGTGCCATAGTTTCCTGCGTTTACTGCCGTTATGCGTCTTTCTTCTTGCTATCTTTCTTTTTCGCCGCTGGGTTTTTCTTAGCCGCTGTTTTTTTAGCTGTTGCCTTTGGAGTCGCTTTCTTCGCAACAGGTTTTTTAGCTGCGGGCTTCGCTTTTTCTTCTGTCTTGGATTCCGTTACTTCCACAACTTTTTCCGTGCTTTCCTTCTTTGTCGCGGTTTTTTTAGATGCTTTCTCCTCAATCTTCTCTATCTGAATTTTTGTAAGCAGTTGACGATGGCCATTCAACGTCTTGTAACCTTTCCTTCTCTTCTTTTTGAATACCAATACTTTATCGGCCTTCATGTGTTCTAAAATCTTTGCAGACACTGCTGCCCCTTCAATTTTAGGAGTTCCAACTACAACCTTTCCATCATGTTCAATCAGCAATACTTCGTCAAAAGTCACGCTGGAATCTTCTTTTCCTTCTAACCGATGAACATAAATTTTCTGGTTACTCATAACCTTAAATTGTTGTCCGGCAATGTTTACAATTGCATACATAATTTCTCTTTATTGAATCCTAATTTTTAGGGGCTGCAAAGATAGAAAAAGAAACAATAAATGCAAAGGAGTGCACTGCTACAAATTAAATGACCTTGAAAGTACTATTTCCGATCCTCCACTTTCCACTCAATTGGGTCGGTTCCATGCTCTTGTAAGTATTTATTGGCCTTTGAAAAATGCTTACAACCGAAAAATCCATAATTGGCGGAAAATGGAGATGGATGTGTAGATTTTAATATGAGATGCTTTTCAGGGTTAATAAGTTCTGCTTTTTCCTTTGCAAATTTCCCCCAAAGCATAAAAACTAATCCAGATCTATTCTCTGAGAGTGCTTTGATAGCCGCATTGGTGAATTGCTCCCAGCCTATGCTTCGGTGTGATGCAGGTGAGTTTGCTCTAACGCTTAGCATTGCATTGAGCAACAGAACACCTTGTTTCGCCCAACCAAGAAGGTTTCCTGATGCGGGTAGGGGTATTTCTAAATCGGAATTGAGCTCTTTGAATATGTTAACCAATGAAGGCGGGGTAGGCACGTTATCTGGCACAGAGAAACTTAGCCCATGTGCTTGCCCAGACCCGTGATATGGATCTTGACCCAGAATAACAACTTTTACCTCTTCGAAGGGTGTAGTGTTAAATGCGCTAAATATTAACTTGCTCGGAGGATAAACAAGCTTTCCTTGTGATTTCTCATCAAGAAGATACTTCTTGATTTCATGGAAATAGGGCTTTTCAAATTCACTTTTCAGCTCCTTCTTCCAAGACAAATCAATTGTCGGATTTATGCTTGTTAGGTCGCCATCAGTCTTGGCAGGTATAGCTGTGGAAAGGGTTGGTTTTTCTGATTGCATCAGATTCGTCGGCTCTTTTGTGCAAATGGTCTAAAGATAGTAACATATCTCAAATAAATATTAGGTTATCTGTATAAAACAGTTACTTTTGATTTACGTACAAAAAAATAACAGTAACTATTTTCGATTATTATCGTTGAAGACTTATTCAACACAATTAATACTCAGATGAAAAAACTTATTATAGCCGCTTGCTTTGTGGTGCTAGTTACGTCTTTCTTATCATCATGCAGAATGTTTGATCATTGTCCTGCTTATGCAATTGAGTTAATTGTAAAATAAGAAATCTACGATGAAGAAGCAGTTGTTAGTTATTGGAGCCGTGATTGCAATAGTTTTATTCTTGAGTTCGTGTAGATCACATGAACGATGTCCAGCCTACGGAAAGATATCAACGGATAAAACTGAAAAGTCCGTTTAGTTCATTTACCCCTTAATCCCTCTTCTTGCCAATATTTATTTCAATTAATAATCTCCTTTTGTCAAGGAGGATTTGGTCAGTATTCATTAATGTTTGACCACCGTTCTTGAAAATATTCCTTAGCTCTCAATACCAGTTCTATAAACAAAGCGTTTCATCTTACGGCATCGCTCAATACCGCAAGTCTTAAAGCTTATTTTAGTAGCTTTGTTACCCTAGATAAAACTCATGAAAGCGTATTTCCTTCTTCCCTTTTTTGTTTTTTTTTCCTGGGCATTATTTGCACAGGAATCAGAGGTAAAGCCTGAGAAAAGGAAGAAGCAAGCTACGTTGAGTGAAGAAGATGATGCGGGCGTTCAGTACAAGAAAGTGCTTACGTTCGGTATATTAGCCCATTCAAACGGATTTGGAGCAAACTACAGGTGGGGCAAACATCTCACTGGATTGAAAAAGAGGATGTATGAGATGGAATTCGTTAACATGAAGCATCCAAAGGAATACAAAGTATACAATCCTTCAAGAGAAAATGCCAAGGGTTACATATTTGGAAAGCTAAATTCGGTTTTCATTTTTAGGCCATCTATTGGAACTCAGAGGGTAATAACCAGGAAGGCAGAGGATGGTGGCGTAGAATTAAGATTTAATTATTTCATTGGTGCCTCTATTGCATTTCTGAAACCGGTTTACTTGGAGATTACCTATAAATTACCTGATGGCATGGAGGAGCATCGAACAGAAAAGTATAATCCGGAGGAACACTTTACATATAATATTTACGGCAAGGCCCACCCTTTAAAAGGAATTGAAGAGACGAAAATTTTACCTGGGGGAGTTGCAAAATTCGGGTTGAGTTTTGAATATGGCAAAACGCCTAAGAAAGTTAGAAGTCTGGAAGCCGGAGTATCGTTGGATGTGTATTACAAAAACGTACCTATTATGGCCTACTTTGAGTCGGGTGGTTATCCAGATCCAAATAATATGTATTTTCTTTCCCTTTATCTCAATATAAACTATGGGAAAAGATGGTAAGCAGATCGTTCATATTATTTAATTTTACCTTCCAAAGAAGACGAGTAAGAACAACTTAGATGGAAAAGATTGAGGAGAAAAAGCTTAGCGCTAAACGAGTAAAGAAACCTGATTGGCTTCGGGTGAAGTTACCAATTGGAAAGGAATACGCTAAGCTCAGAGGTATAGTAAGTGACCATAAGCTACACACCATTTGCGAAAGCGGAAACTGTCCTAATATGGGCGAGTGTTGGGGTGCTGGAACTGCTACGTTTATGATACTTGGAAATGTGTGTACACGATCCTGTGGGTTTTGTGCTGTGGCAACAGGACGTCCGGAAGAACTAGACTCTTTTGAGCCTTTGCGCGTAGCAAAGTCCGTTAAGTTAATGGGTGTTAAGCATTGCGTAATCACATCCGTTGATAGGGATGAGTTGGCTGATGGTGGTTCCATTGCCTGGGTAAAAACAATAAATGCAATACGTAAGTTGAATCCCAAAACTACATTGGAGACCCTAATACCGGACTTCAAAGGTGTTGTGGAGAATATTCAGAGGATTATTGATGTAGCACCAGAGATAGTTTCTCATAATATTGAAACGGTGCGGAGACTGACCAAACAAGTTAGAATTCAGGCTCAATTTGATAGAAGCCTGGAAGTGCTTCGAATTCTCAAAGAAGGGGGAATGAAAACCAAATCAGGAATTATGCTAGGATTGGGGGAAACCAAAGAAGAGGTTATTGAGACAATGGATGAGCTAAGAGGGGTTGGTGTAGATGTTCTTACCATCGGGCAATACCTTCAACCAACTCCCAAACACCTGCCAGTTGTGGAATTCATTAAACCCGAAGTATTCAAAGAATTGAAAGAAATAGGGTTGGGTAAAGGATTTCGATTTGTGGAGAGTGGGCCTCTGGTGAGATCATCATATCACGCGGAGAAGCACTTGTTCTAGAAAAGCTCTTGCCGAATTCTAAACTATTCCCTCCATTTTAGGGATATAAACCGCCGCATATTAAGTTTAGTTAACGCTTTACACAATCATTTGCGTAATTGTTTATAGAATTTGTGTAAAACCTGTTGGTTGAATCTTATGACGCACACATTAACTTTTTCATTTTTTATAAAAAAACTGTAAATTGTGCCTCTTTTGTGGTACATATACAACAAGACTTTAAGCCACGCATAATAAATACTGAAACATGAAAAATAGAAATACTCTACTTGGAATATCCTTTGTTGGTGTATCCATGCTTCTTTACCTGATAACACCAACTGTAGTTGATGAGAATTCTACATATGTTCCCAGAGTTAAACACGCAAATAACAGCTATGCGAAAAATGTACAGGGAATTGCAGGTGCAATGGATTACTATGCTGAGAGAAGAAATAATACCTTGACCGGAAAAATAGATTATGCGGCGATGTTTGAAGCAGA